>CAZYCB010000508.1:0-2126 GCA_964645735.1 uncultured bacterium
CTACGGCGACCTCCCCTATTCATTCCGGACGGCCGACATGTACTTCGTGGGCGCTTTCCACGCCGACGGATTCGACCCGGACAACCCCGGAAACCCCGCGGCGTGGACCGTGGATGGTCCGCTGGCGTGGGACGCCAAGTACGCGATCAACGCCTTCGATAACGACCTCGAGCCGGGCACCTATTATATCGGCGCGTACATCGACGCCAACCACAACGGGCTTTTCGACCCCGGCGTGGATCGGAGCGGATTCCACAGCAACATGCAAAGCGGCATCCCCAATCCCATCCCCGTCGAAAACGGAGGAGACGCAACGAACGTCGACATCTACCTCGAGATGCCGTCGAGCGCGGCGATGACTCTTCCGTCCGCATCGTGGCAGGATGCCAAGCCAGCGATCAAGAACCGCGTGAGCCTCGAGCGCATGGGCGAGAGGCTGCGGCACGCGCTCCGGGAGCGCGGCGCGAAATAATCGCAACGCTGTTTGCTCGCGATGAGACCGTGCACAAGTGCCCCTCGGCCGTCCGCAAGACGCGTCGAGGGGCACTCGCTTTTGCGGCAGGCATCATTCGCCGGCGATTTCGCGGACGCGGCACGGTGGGCCGTCTCCCTGGCGCCTCTCGCACGCGCCATCGCCGCTCGCAACTCCAACTTCCTCCCGAGGCAGACCTATCCCATACGAACCGGTGTCCACCCGAACACCGCGTTCGGCATCGCCTTCGCCCTCGACTACGCGGATGCCGTCGGCGACCGAAGCCTTCGCGACATGCTCGTCGAGCGAAGTCTCACGTACTACGCATCGGACAAGAACTGTCCCGGGGAATGGGAACCCGGCGGAGAGGACTTCTTCTCGCCTTGCCTCATGGAGGCCGACCTCATGCGACGCGTGCTCGCGCCGGGCGAGTTCGCAGCGTGGTGCATGGCGGGAATCGCGTCGGCGCTCCCCGCGGATGACCCTGCAAGAGAACGCCTCGCGAGAGCCGCGCGCGACCACGCCGAGGACGCGCTCGCCCACGTGGCAAGCGGCCGCTACGAAGGCGAACACTGGCTCGCCTCCTTCGCTGTGTACATGCTTTCGTCGTTCGATGAGTGAGCGGCTCGCGGTGGGCACGCCGTCCCGCGACCCTTCTGAGGAACTAGCGAGGATCGCCGGACGGCGTGCCCACCGCGGTCCCGGCGGCTAGAGGGAGTCCAAACCTTCCAGCAGATCCGTCTCTCTGGGATCACCGGGCCGCCACGAGGGAAAGACTCTTACGAAAAACTCTTCGTTGAACCCCCCTGCGTCATAGAGGAGCTTGAACGGCGGGCCATTCTCCTGCGTTCGATGCGCCTGGATCGCGCGCCATCTCACCTCCGCGGCGTCACGCGTGTCGACAGCCGTCGTGATTTCGTCATCCCGCGACGCGTAGACCTGCCGCGGCCAAACGACCCTGGCGAGCAGCGCGTGGCTGACGGTGTAGTAGTAGAGTTTCGAGGCGGCATGCGGAGCAAGAATCTCGACGTCCGCCTCCGCGTACCAGCCCGCGCGTCCCGCTCCGAGGAACGCCCCCTTCACGGCAAGCGCGATGATCCTGTGATCCGCGTGATACGAGATGCCTGACCCGTGGAAGGTCACGATCACATCGGGCTTTTCTCTGCGAATCGTTTTCGCGATCTCCCTCTCGATATCGAGAACGTTCACGTCCTTCAGCTTTCCGTCCTCCCAACCCAAGAAACCGAGGAATTCGATACCGAGTAACTTCGCCGCTTCGGCCGTTTCGCGACGCCGAGCGTCACGCAAGCGCGTGTTGTCGGCGGGCCGTTCGGCGAAAAGCCGGCCCGCGCCGCCGTCCGTGGCCGTGACGAACGCGACCCTGTGACCAGCGGCCGCGTACACGGCGAGCGTGCCTCCAGGCCCCATCGATTCGTCGTCGGGGTGAGCGAATACGCCGAGGATAGTTTTTTTCGAGTCTGCCATCGCTCTTCTCCGCACGGACGCGACGCCGCGCGCGATGCGTCCCGGCATCCCGCCCCATTCAGCGACACGGCACCACCGTCAACCTACGAGAGGACCCTGCCGGCGTCGAGCGTTTTTCAGGAGAGTCCGGACGGCCGGTGACCCGCCAGAACGGGACGTCACGCGGCAC
>CAZYCB010000509.1:0-9106 GCA_964645735.1 uncultured bacterium
GCTCGCGATCGATCTGCAGCTGCGCGGCGAGGCGTTCGATCGGCCGCTGACCCACGACCTTCTCAAGATGGCCGTGGAGAGTCTCGGGGCGACGGTGCTCAAGGTAGCCGTGACCGATCTCAAGGACAACACGTTTTTCGCCAAGATATACATCCAGAGGGCCAACGAGGTATTCGTGATCGACGCGAGACCGAGCGATTCGATCGCCCTCGCGATACGCACGCAATCGCCGATCTACGTGTCGAGAGCCGTCTTCGACGCCCACAAACACGCCCTGGAAGGACGGGAGGCTCCGACGGACGACGCCAAAGACGACGATGATCTCAGGAAGTATCTTCGGGATCTCGACCCGGGGGATTTCTAGTCGACAAGTACGGGTGCAAGAGGATCATTGCGAGCCCTTCGCGGGAGCGACCGAGGATCGCCCGCCGCAGGTCCTGTCGGCCATCCGCCCGCGGCCGTGCTCGCAAACGCTGCGCGCGGGCGCGGGCGCCCGTGGCCGCCACCCGCGGCGGGAAGCCGAGGGAAGCGGAGCGCTGGGCGAGGAATGATCCTCTTGCGCCCGAACCTTGCCTGTGCGAACGCGGTCTCACTCACCCCATGATCCGGAAGCGGATCTCGAATCGAATCCACATGGATGAGGGAGTCCCCTCGACAATCGGGGGCCTGAAGCGGAACTGGCGCACGGCGTCGAGCGTCGCCTGTTCGAAGTTCCGCGACCCGGTTGCGATGAGCACCCACGCGGCATCCACGGAACCTGCGTCGTTCACCAGAATTTCCACCGTCACATCTCCTTCGATGCCGTGCTTCAGCTCATCCGCGGGGTAAGCGGGTTTGACCATGTGCAGTATGACATAGTCCTCCGAGTACGAGACGTCGGTGTGGGCGGGGTAATGGCGGGCAGACTGCTCATCGAAAGTAGAAAGCTCCTCCTCCACGGGTTTTTCGCGGGGTTTCTGTCGTATGAGGCGTGGGCCCTCCGACGGACCCGTCTCTTCGATCTCCTCGATATCGAATGCGCGCATGGCGCTTCGGCGATTCTCCTGCCGGACGTCCTCGAACGGATCGAGGCCTTCGAGAAGCGTGATCTCGGGGAGCACTCGTGTGGGGCCTTGGAGGCCGAACTGCATCGTGAGCACCTGGCGTGCGACGTCTGCAGGCAGCCAGAGGAGGGCGGCGGAGAGGACGAGGAGAACGATGAGTGTGATGTTGCGCAGCCGTCGCCGGTAGTCGGATTCCCTGTGAAGATCGCAGCAGCGCATCCACATCGCCCCCAACTATGAATCTAACACAAGGTTCCTTTTTCGCAAGCGGCATGCCGCCGATCAGCGGGAGGGTGGGATGGAGATCGCGAAAACTCGCCGTTCTCCATCGCCGATGGAAACCTCCGCCGGCCCGAAGGTCTGGCCGGCGCGGCGCGCCACCACGCGGTGCGTGCCTGGAGTCAGCACGCCGAACCCCGCGCGTCCGTCGGGAGATGTGAGGAGACGCCACGTGTCGTCGACGATCACCAGCCAGTTCGAGAGGTCCATGCGCGACGATCGAGTCGTGGAATCCGGAGAGACGACGACGTGAAGCGCGGCTTCGTGTTCCAGGCCGGCGTGACGCAACAGACCGCAGAAGATCCCGAACGCCTGCTTGCGCTGGTACCACGGTTCGGCGAGACGGAGCTCCTCGTCGACACGGTCGAGGGACGGGGGCTCGATGACGATCGCGGGACACGCGGTGTGCTGGAGGGGAAACGTTACCAGCTCGGAGGGCGGCAGAGCGGCGATTCCCATCGTCTCGGCCAGTGTTTCGCCGACGGCAGTCGCGGCGGCGCGTCCCTTCTGGCTCCCGGGGAAGTAATACGCCTGGACTCCTGAAGCGCTCTCGCCCTCTCGATTTCTGTAGCGGATCTCGATGTAGTGATCGGCGCCGAATCGGTTCGTGAGCGCGACGATGTCCCCGTCCGGCGGCGCGGTCTCTGTCGTCCGCGTCAACGCGACGAGGGCGCCCGCGGCTTCCAGGTACTCCTGCACGTAACGGGCGACCTTGAGGTCGACGAACGTCCCCGACAGCCCGAGGCGGCCGCGCGCGGATTCGGACCCGGCCTCGGGGTGCAAGACGAATCGCTTCCCGAGGAGCTTCCCCTCGTACCACGGTTCGAGATAGAGCGTGTCGGACACGCCCGCCGCAACGCTCGCCGTCCGATACCCCGCCGCTTCGATCGAGACATTGCCGCTTGCTGCACCGGTTCCGGTCATCACGAAACGGCCGCATCGCCACTCCGCCGGGATCGTTCCCTCGCTGCCGCTGAAAAGAGCGGCGTCCACCGACTCCCGCGTGTACGCGTTCAAGAGCACGATCGCTCGTCCGGGAACCGCTCCGCGGGACGACGCGATGACGAACTCGAAACCCGATGGTCCCACGGGTCCTTCGGGCGCAGCGTCGAGGCCGAGCGTTCCCTGCGGAGAAACGGCGACACGCATCGCGGACGCGCCCGGCGGCGCGTCGATGGCGAATTCGGCGACGCCCCCAGCGACGCGGACGTCGGCAGTGCCGCCTTTCGCCTGCGGGAGCGGTTTCCATTCCTCTTCGGGAGAGGCTTTCAGCCACGCGGAAATTCCCACACGGCTCCCTTCGGCCGCGGAGAGGCCCCTGCGATCGAGAAGCCGCGCGCGAACGTAGATCGTTCCTCCGTCGGGAGGGATGCCCTCCGGGTACGAGCTGAACACGGCTCTCTTCGCGGGGAGGTTCACGACAAAGGTCCGGCGATGGAGCCGGCTCGAGTTGCCGAGCAGATTGGTCGCGTGGACGGTGACGTCGTAACGGCCGTTCGGCGCGTCCCAGGGAAGCGGATAGCCGAGCCTTGCGCCCTCCGCGTCGAGAACGGCTCGAACGGGAGCGCCGTTCACGAGCATCTCGATCCCAGCCGGGTCGATCCCGATGCCGCCAACGTCGGCCAGCGCGTACGAGAGCGTCGGCACCACCGAGAAGATCGAGTCTCCGTGCGCGGGGGCCGTCTCTTCGATGACGGGCGTGCCCCTCGAGAAGTACTCGAGAATCCCGAGAAAATAGGCCTCCGCCTCGAGACGCTGTTTTTCGGAGAGCCGGAGATTCTTTTCGACTTCGGGATGCGTCAGGTAGCTCGCCTCGCCGAGGATTGCGGGAACGGCCACCTCGCGCAGGATGTAGTAATTGCCGGCACGGACGGCACCCACGCTGGTTCCCAGATTCCTGACGAGATGGCGGTGAACGGCGAAGGCAAGATCGCGCGACGCGGGGTCTCCCATTTTGAAGTACGTCTCGATGGCGTTCTTGCCGGGAGCGCGCGAGGGCTCGGCGTTGTGATGGATCGACACGACGACATCGGGCCGTATCGAGTCGACCATGTCGACGCGCACCTGAAGGTCCGCCGCGACCGTCGTGTCGGGACCGGCGAGGAAGTCTTTCTCGGCGGACCGCGTCAGATACACGTCCGCGCCCGCCTCGCGCAGGAGGCCCCAAAGGTAGAGGGACACGCCCAAATTAACGGAAGACTCCTCGAGGCCCTCTTGACCGTGCGTTCCGTCGAAATGGCCGCCGTGGCCGGGATCGACAACGATGCGGCGCCCCGAGAGGAGACCCGGATCGAGCCTGGGCAGCTTCTCGTCGAGCCCGCGATACACACTGCCGATCTTGGGTTTCGGGGGACGGGCGCAGCCCGCGAGAAGGAGAAGCGCGCAGAACCCAATGAGCCACAGACGTGTTCTCATCACGACCTTTCCGATCGGGGTTGCCGGTCGTTCGATATTCAGGGCTAGGCTATCCGAGCGCTCGCGGGTTTGTAAAGTCCTATCGGGAAAGGCCGCCCGCCGGCTGCTCGATCGCAGAATGGAGCGATCCGTCGGGATTTTTTGGCAACAGCGGCGCTTATAGAAGTTGACCCTTTTCGGGGGCCTGTGCTAGTCGTGTCGTAATGGTTCGCGAGAAACAATCTTCGAAGAAAAGCGGCGCGGCGGGACCATCAGACGGCGAACGCGCGTACCGCGTCATCCCCTCCGTCGACGAAATCCTCGGCACGCCGGAGATCGCCGCGCTCCGTGACACGCATCCGCATTTCCCGTGGACGCATTTCATCCGCGGCGTTGTCTCCCGCGTGCGTTCGGGCAAGCACGGCCCCGTCGAAGGAGACCGTGACGCCGTTCGGGCGTCGATCGTCAACACGGTGGTCTCGAGTGTGGCCAAGCTGAGAGAAGCCGGCACGAGACGCGTCATCAACGGGACGGGCGTCATACTCAACACGAACCTCGGCCGCGCCGTCCTCGGGGGCGAAGTTGTCGAGGCGGTGCGCGTGGCGATGAGCCACTACGTCAACCTCGAGATCGATCTCGAGACGGGGAAGAGGGGCCACCGGGGCGAGATGCTCGTCGAGCTTCTCCGTCTGCTCACGCAGGCCGAAGACGCGCTCGTAGTCAACAACAACGCGGCGGCCGTCTACCTCGTCGTGAATTCGTACTCGCCGCCGGGACGCATCGTCGTCTCGCGGGGCGAGCTGGTCGAGATCGGGGGGAGCTTCCGGCTTCCCGATATTCTGGCCAAGGCGGCGAGCGGCGTGGTCGAGATCGGAACGACGAACCGGACGTACGCATCCGATTACGCGAGGGTCGCCAGAGCGGGAGACGTGCTCCTCAAAGTCCACCGCAGCAATTACGACATACAGGGGTTCACGCACGAGGCGGAGATCGCCGAACTCGTGGCGGTCGGAAAGAACAAGAAGTGCCACGTCGTCTGCGACCTGGGGAGCGGGTGTCTCTTCGATTTCGCGGCGCGCGGGATCGCCGGAGAGAAAATGGTCCAGGACGTTTTGCGGACGGGCGTGGACTGCGTGACGATGAGCGGCGACAAACTCCTCGGCGGCGTCCAGGCGGGGATCATCGCGGGAAAAAGCCGGTTTATCGGCAGGCTCAGGGAGAATCCGCTCCGGCGCGCGCTGCGTATAGACAAGACGGCGATCGCTGCTCTCGAGGCGCTCGTCCGCGTCTATCTCTTTCATCGGATGCCGGAGGGGGACATCCCCATTCTGCATCAATCGACAGGCGGTGTGGAGGCGCTGAAGCGAAGAGCGGAAAAGATCATCGGCACCCTGCCCGCCGAAGTGAAGAGCGCGTTCGAAGTGGAGGCGGTCGAAGATCTCGCGGCCATAGGCGGCGGGAGCTTCGCCTGTCAGGATCTGAATTCCGTCGCCGTGGCGGTTCGCTGCGGTTCGGAGGAAGACGCCGTTGCGCTCGCGAGGAGAATGAGGGCGCAGCGGATTCCTATCCTCTCGAGGATCAAGGGGAACGAAGTGCGAGTCGATCTGAGGACCGTTCTTCCCTACGAGGACAGCGATCTCTGCGGCGGGTTGCGCGTGGTGTTGGGAAACCCCTAACCATCGATGCGAGGTGAGCCGGATCCGCGAACCGGTCGTGGTCGGCGGAGAGCCCATGAAAGATCTGAAGACATACGAGTTCGGCGCCGACGCGCCGGCTCTGGCGAAAGCGGTCGAGTCGGGTTCCATACCGGCCGATCTGGAAGCGGTTTTCCGGGCGATGGTCTCGGAGATCGTGTCGGGAGCGAGCACGGGATCCGTGTCGGTCTACGTCTGTTCACCCGACGAGGACGCGGAGGCGCGGAACCGTTTCGCGTTTCTCGCGGCGAAGCTCGTTAGGGCGCACATCCCCACGGCGGTTCTCGTGGACTGCGACTTCCTTTCGACCGGGATGAACGGGATCGTCCCGCACAGGGACTCTCTGGGATTTCTCGATTTGCTTCTCTACGGCACGTCGCTCGGCGTCATCACCCAAGAGAGCTCGCACGGTGTGAGAGTTGTGGGCGCGGGCTCGTTCGCCGTCACGAAGAAGAGCCCCTTCGCCATGGATGCGTTCGCCGACGCGCGGCGGTATCTGGCCGCGCAGGCCAAGTGCGTCCTCTTCGTCGGGCCGGCGATGGACGACGACGGAAACGTTCATCCCGTCGCGCAAGCCGTCGACCGAGTCGTGCTGGTGAGGATGGGGAACCGTTTCGACGCGCGGACGCTCGATCCGCTCGAGGAGAAGATCGCATCGTCCAAGGCAGCGCAGGCGTGGAGCGTCCGCATCGACACCCGCAAGGCCGCCGCTTCGGCAACCGGTGTCGACGGAGCCGCCTCGGCGGCGCCTGCTGGGCGGGGCGCGGCAAGGGCGGAACCCACGCTCGTTGCCGAAGTCGACGAGCTCGTTGGCCGATGGGACCGGCCGGACACCGCTTCACGCTCGCAGAGGACGGCTTCGGCAAGCGATCGAACACCCGCTCTCGGAAGGGGCGGTGTACCGAATCCGCCTTCCGCAGAGCGGCCCGGGCCGCCGCTCGATGAGGGGCTCGTGGGGCCGCAGTTTCGTCGGAGGTCCGGCGGGACGCGCATCATTCGCCTGGCCACTTCGCTCGTCGTTCTGGTTCTCGTTGCGTTCGTCGTGTGGTGGCTCTATCTGACGCGCTCGGTTCGCGAGCGCGGCGGGGATCGCGCCGGTTCGGTGCGCCGCACGCCTGCCGCGGGGCCGCAGGTGCACGTGACGGACTCGCTCCCGGGCAGCCGGTCCGCCGAACTGCCGAAGGCGGAGACGAAGCCCGTCAACGAGTCTCTCACTGAAGCGCCGGGTGCGGCCGGCCGGGTGGAGAGCACACGGGGGGCGGGCGGCGGCACGTCCGCGGAAAGCGCTCCCCCCGAAAGCGCTCCGGATGCTCGGGAGCGCGCCGAGCAGCCGCAGCGAGCGGTGTCGACACCGGACAGCATCTACGTCGCCGGGACGCTCGTCGAGTTCGCGAATCGGTACGTCGTTCATTCCGGCTCCTTCAGGGGGATCGACAAGGCGAAAGAGGAAGCGTTGTATCTGTTGGGATGGGGCTATTCGGTGTTCATCTACCGCGTGGATCTCGAGAGCAAGGGACTGTGGTATCGGGTCTACGTAGGGCCGTTCGCGACGCAGGAAGACGCGATGGCAGTCAAAATAAAGCTGGACGAAAATCCGCGGATTCGGTCTACTCGCGTCTCGAAAGTCCCGGGCTGAGGCCGCAATCCGGGCACGGAACGCCCCGGAGCGCCGTCCCGCGAACCCCGTGTTGTCCGCAGAGTTGTGAGAGCCGCAACGGCAATAGGTCTTCGCCAGCATCACTGGAGGATCGCAACGTGAATCTCACGAGAATCGAGATCGCAGGCTTCAAGTCGTTCGAACACCGCCTCGCCGTGGATTTTTCCCGCGGTATCACCGCCGTCATCGGTCCCAACGGGTGCGGGAAAACGAACATCGTCGATGCGATCCGCTGGGTGCTCGGCGAGCAGAAGACGAGGCTCCTTCGCAACACGAAAATGGAGAACGTGATCTTCAACGGCACGCGGGTGAGGCCGCCGTTGGGGATGGCCGAAGTCCATATGACGCTCTCGAACGACGACCGTTCGCTGCCGCTCGATTACTCCGAAATCACGATCTCGAGAAAGCTCTACAGAGATGGGGCAAGCGAGTACTCCATCAACGGCGAGGTCGCCCGCCTGAAGGATATCCGCGGGCTCCTCGTGGACACGGGCTTGGGCAACCACATGTACTCGATCATCGAGCGGGAGATGGTGGATTCGGTCATCAGCGAAAAGGACCAGGACAAGAGATACCTTCTGGAAGAGGCCGCGGGCGTGATGAGGTACCGGATCCAGCGCGAGGAGGCGCTCCGGAAGATCGAACACACCGAAGGAGATCTCACCCGTCTCAACGATATCCTCGCGGAGCTCGACAAGGAAATCCGCTCGCTCCGCTACCAGATGGGAAAGGCGAGACGTTTCTCGAGGCTCAAGGGAAAACTCGAGTTCATGGAAGCCGCCCTCGTCAAACGATCGCTCTTCGATCTGCTCAACCAAGTAGACGAGATACAAAAAGAGAAGGGTCACCACGAAGGCATCACGCTCGCCGACGACAACGAGATCACGGTCCGCGAGGACCGGCTGACGGAGATGAGGATCGGAGGGTCCGAACTGGAGAGGCGCCTCCAGGACCTCTACGAGAACCGTTACAACCTCAGCCAATCGCTCAAGCAGCACGAGGAGCGGATCGCTATTCTCAACGAGCGGATGACCGCCAACGAAAACCGCATACGCGAGGACGGGGAGGATGTAGAACGTTCGCGCGTGAAACTCTCGTCCCTCGGCGAGGAACTCACCGAGTACCGCCGCGTGATCGAGGGGCGCGAAAACGACCTTCGGATGAGCCGCGGCGATCTGGCGCGAACCGAGGAGCGGCTCAGACTGGTGACGAGGGACTTCGAAACGGTGAAGAACCAGATAAGGGACCGGAAGCAGCTCGTCCTCGACTTCGTGAAGGAAACCGAAAGGGTGCGGGGAGTTCGCGCGCATCTCGAGGAGCGGCTCGCCGAGATCGGCGAGAAAAAACGGAGGGGCGAGGAGGAACTCGCGTCGCTCATCGCGAACGAAACCGTTCTTCGCGGCAAGCTCGAGGAAAGCGCCGGGTTGGCGGACGAGAAGAGATCGCAGATCGCCTCGATGAACCGTTCGCTCGAGACCGCCGCGGCGAAGTTCGAACGTCTCGCGGCACTCGTCGCGAAGCGCGATGAGATGGTGTCACGCGAGACGATCGAACTCAACCGCCAGCGCGAGAAAACCGAACTGCTCCAGCGGATCAAGAGCGAGCACACCCAGAAGCAGCACGAACTCTTCACCGAGAAGGGTCGGATAAGCGGGGTCCTCGCCGACCGCGTGAAAGTCGAGAAGAAGTACCGGAGATGTTTCGAAGCGTGCCTCTCCCCGGTGCTCCAGGCCGTTCTCACCGACAGCCGGGAAGAGGCTCTGAAGTGCGTCGAGGGCATACGGGCATCGGTCAACGGCAAGGTTCAGCTGCTCTATCCGAACGGGAACGGCGAGACGTCCCGTGAGAACTGCGCCGGCAAGGGAATCGGAACGGCCCGCGACCTGCTCGGCCGCAGCGACGGCGTGCTGGACTACCTTGGTTCTTATCTCTCGGGCATCGTGGTGACCCAGGATGTCGACGGCGCACTGGCGCTTCTCGAAGAGGCCCCTGAACGCCGCGTGGCGACGCTCGACGGGGTGTTTTTCGACGGCCCCGGC
>CAZYCB010000510.1:0-12491 GCA_964645735.1 uncultured bacterium
TGGTGGGGGTGGGCGCCGGGGTCTTGGCCGCCTGGAAATGGAGGACACCGGTCGATTACATCGCCATGGGGACGACCATCGTCGGCATATCGATGCCGGTCTTCTGGCTCGGTGTCCTGCTCATTTACGTCTTTTCGATGAAATTGGGGCTCCTGCCCCCGTCCGGCTATGGGGGCGGAGGATTCACGTACATGATTCTACCCGCGGTGACCCTTGCCCAGGCGTCGACAGCGTACGTGGCCCGAATGACGCGTTCCAGCATGCTCGACGTGGTGGGAGAGACGTACATACGCGCGGCGCGGGCGAAGGGGATTCCCGAGTGGCGCGTGCTCTTCGAGCACGCCCTGAGGAACGCTCTGCTGCCCGTGATCACGGTGGTCGGAGCGGACTTCGGGAGCTTTCTCACCGGGGCGGTGCTCACCGAGTCGATCTTTGCCTGGCCGGGCTTGGGACGGTTCACGCTGGACGCGATTCTCAAGAGGGACATTCCGACGATACAGGGAGCCGTGTTTTTCATGGCGGTCGTGTTCATGACGATCAACTTGATCGTCGACCTCGCCTATGCGTGGGCGGATCCTCGCATCAAGGTGGGCGGAGAAGGTTCGGTCCCGAGCGGGGGATGAGCGGGAGTAAAAATAGATGTTTCGGGAAGTCATCCGGCAGAAAAACGGGGCAGTGGGGTTGACCATCGTGGCGATCGTTCTCGCCGCCGCGGTTTTCTCTCCGCTCCTCGCCCCCTACGATCCCTACGAGATCGATATGGAGGAATCGCTCTCTCCTCCCTCTCTCTCCCACCCGCTGGGCACCGACGTCTTCGGCCGGGACATGCTGAGCCGCCTGATATTGGGCGCGAGGATATCCCTCGAGGTCAGCGTTTTCTCGAGACTCATCTCTCTCGTCATCGGGACGCTCCTGGGTCTCGCCGCGGGATACCTGGGGGGCCGGCTCGACAGCGTCATCATGCGGCTGGCCGACGTGACTCTCGCGTATCCCGGGCTCCTCCTTCTGGTGGCCGTCATGGCGGCTGTGGGGCCGAGCGTCGCGTCGCTCGTTGTCGCTCTCGGGATCGTCGGATGGGCGGCCGTGGCGCGAATCGTCCGCGCGCAGGTGCTCTCTATTAAGGAACGCGAATTCTTGACGGCCGTCCGGTCTCTTGGTGGGGGGCCGGTACGCATCATTACACGGCATTTGCTGCCGAACTGCGTTTCGCAGCTGGTCGTCGTTTTCTCCATGGGTCTGGGGATGGGTATCATGGCGGAATCCTCGATGAGTTTCCTGGGCTTGGGTGCCCAGCCGCCGCTGCCGAGCTGGGGGTCGATGATCAGCTCCGGCTTGGACTACCTCCGTGTCGCCCCGTGGATGAGTCTCGCCCCTGGCCTGGGTATCACGGCGGCCGTTCTGGGTTTCAATCTGCTCGGAGATGCATGCCGGGATGTTCTGGACCCCCGGCTGAGGCACTTGGGGAGGCGTGAATAGGAATCGTGTTCCAGGAGATCTACGACGCGATAGCCCAGAGCCTGAAGGCGCGGGCGCTCGACTGGCGGAGCTGCTACACGAACGTTCGTACAGAGCCCCCCGAGGGGCGGCGCGTCGTCGTCGAGTGCAGCGATCGGGACGTCCTGGCCGAGGTCGGCACGCGCCTCTCCGGCCGTGCCCCGATCGAAGGGGCGGCGATCGACTTCGTGGCGCTTCCGGACGGCAAGGGGCGTTTCGCCGAGGTGGTGGTCGCCTCGACGAGTGTCGCCGACGTCAGGCGAGCGCCGTCGCACGCGTCCGAGCTCGTGACTCAGCTCGTCTGCGGCGATGCCGTCACCCCGCTCAAACAGGAGGGGGACTGGTTTCTCGTGCGTCTCGATGACTCGTACATCGGGTGGGTGAGGAGCTGGTATCTCAAGGGATTCACCCGGGTCGCGTTCGACGCACTCGACGCGCGGATCCGCCACAGGGTGCGGGATAACGTGATCCAGATCCTCGAGGCACCGGAGGAGAACGCTCTTCCCGTCTGCGACGCCGTCGTAGGGACGCCGATCGCGGCGGAACCGTGCCCGCGGCGGGGTTGGCGCCGCGTGACGCTTCCCGACGGGAAGGAGGGTTTCGCAAGAGGGCGAGGTCTCGAGGGGCGGTCGGTTGGGTCGCGGGTGTCCCGGGGGGACCTCGCCGCAACGGGTTTGCGGTTCATCGGGATACCGTATGTCTGGGGAGGGACGACACCCAAGGGGTTCGATTGTTCAGGGTTGACGCAGAGGATCTTCAGACTTCACGGGAACGTGATCCCGCGGGATTCCGATCTCCAGGCGGGCTTCGGACGCCGCAAAACCGCGGGCGCGGTCGATGACTTGTGTACGGGGGATCTCCTGTTCTTCGGAAAGAGCGCCGCTCGAATCACCCACGTCGGCATGTATCTCTCGAACGGCCTCTTCCTTCACGCATATGGTCACGTACGGGTGAACGCCCTCCTGCCGACCCATTCGCTTTTCGAGGGGCGACTCGTGGGTGATTGGCAGCTGACCCACGACGTGTTGAGTACGTAATCTGCATGCAAATGAACGGGTTGCGCGTCCTAGCAAAAACCCTGCCAATTGTACGGTTTGAGTCCTGTGAGCCGTTCGATTTTGGGAAAGAAAAATCGACCTCACAAAAAACTCATTGACAAGAGCTTGAGACGTCAATAAATTCGCCGTTTGAAACAGGAACCAGGATGGTCGCGGAGGTCATGGGCCGCCCGAGCGGCTGCATACTGGGCAATGACTTTGAAGATTCACAACAGCAGGCAGCTGATTGTCGTGGAGAAGGGCCATCAGAAGGAGGTGATGTGCGCGCGGGAATGACCGATCCGAAGGGGGATCGGTGCGAAAACCTGATCGCCCCGACATCAGTTGATTCGCGATTTCTAATGGTCAAGAAGAAGACGTTTTGAGTTGAAGGTAGCCGGGAAGTCCGGCAGGGCTTCAATTCACCCTTAGGAGGTTCAAGATGTTTAAGGTTGGCAAGGTTCTCGTTCTCTCACTGCTCGTCGTCGGGCTGTGTGCGCCGCTGGCGCTTGCCACGACGAGCCGTGTGCAGGCACTTGCTGGGACTTCGAGTTACATCAACGACGACTCTGACATCTTCCGCTGGTACGGCACGCTACCCTCGTACTCGAAGATGGTCATGGCCGAAGTTGGGGACATCATGGTCTCGTCGGAATACGGGACATCGGACCTTTACCAGGCCCTCGGATTCACCCATAACTGGGGCGAGGACCACTGGCTCGGCACATGGGGTGTCTTCCTGATGCGGAACAGCATCGAAGATCAGAGCTACTTCCTGTACAATCCCACCCCGACTCTGGGTCTGGGACCGGTACACCCCTCGACCAAGTTTGCCCTCGCCTGGGGTAAAGACCTCGGTGGGCTCTCCCTCGGCGTCATGTTCACACGTTCCGACGTCATGGAGAAGTTTCCGGGTGGAGACGAAGAAAGTCTCAACTTCATGACCCTCGGGGCCGGTGTCCGCTGGGATATGAACGACAAAGCCTATACGGATTTGGCGATCACCCTGGCGATGGCCGGCGGCGATACGCTCGGCGGGTTTGACAGCAACATGGCCTACAACATCGAAGGACGCTTTTTCTGGGAGTTCCTGGACGACGCGACGCTCGTTCCCTTCATCCACTACAGCGCGGCGGACTTCTCTCTCGAGGACGTTGCGGCGTCCAGCGGCGACAAGTGGAGCGACCTCATGGTCGGCGCCAGCCTCAATTTCGACGTGAACACGAACAACATGCTCGTGTTTGCGGGCGAGGTGGAGTTCTACAACTGGGAGCCTTCCAAGAAGGCATCGGGTGACCAGGAAGAGTTCTCGGCGGAGGCGCTTCCGAGGTTCTACATTGCCCTCGAATCCGACATCACGTCGTGGTTCACGGCTCGTGTCGGCGCCACGAAGACGATGGCGAAGATCACGGTGAAGGATTCCGCTGGCGAAGAGACCGAGTTCACCAACATCGAGAACTATGCGTCTTTCGAAGAGATTTCCGCGGATGACTTCGCATGGTTCTTGGGCGGCGGCTTCCATGTTGGCGAGTGGGATATCGACGCTGTGTTCGATCCCTCGATGCCGTTCCGTCTGGGCTACTGGCTAACCGGCTACAGCGACAGCACGCCGCCGGTCGGCCGTGTGAGCGCGACCTACCGGTTCTAGTACGCGAGTACGGAAACGGTTTGAGATACGGTCTGCGAGGGCCCCCGTCTGGACGGGGGCCCTCGCGTTTTGTGGTCCCCCCTGCCCCCAACCCTGGGTCTCCCGATCGGGCCCCGCTGCCCCCCCCCGCCTGTTTCGCCCGATATTCCGCCTGGAGGCGCCAAATTTGATCATCCGCAGAGGGACCGAACCGTTCCCGGAACACGCGAAAACTCGATCGGACACCTCCCGATGGTGTACTTTTTCTACTATCTCCCTGTAGGGATAAACGCGAAACTCCGCAGAGTCCCCGTCTCGACTTGGGCTTACGCAGGTCTGTGCGTGCTGGTGTTCGTCTTGTACAGGTATGTCTCCACACGGGTACCTTTCGAATTCGAGAGGCTCGCCTATTTTCCGGACCAAGGCATCGGGATCACGGCCCTGACGGCCGCGTTTCTCCACACGGGATATTTTCATCTCATTGGAAACCTGGTTTTCCTCGTTCTCTTCGGGCGCTACGTCGAGGACCGGATGGGGGGTGGGCTTTTCACGACGATCTTCGTCGCGTGCGCGGCGCTCGGAAACGTGGCTCAGGGGATTTTCAACATCTACGTCCTGCAGGAGCCGTACGTCGGCATCGTGGGCGCATCGGGGGCGGTCTCGGGGCTCTTGGGCGCGTTCATGGTGCGGTTTCTCACTACCAAACTTCAGATTGCGTACTGGGTGTTCATGCCTCTCCAGGCGTACACGCGGGGCGGGAAGGTCGAAATTCCCGTCATCTTCGCGATTGGGCTCTGGTTCCTCATGGAATTCACGCGGGGCCTGCTCCAGGCAAGCGGATTCGGCAGCCAGGTGGCCTACGTCGCCCATGTGTCCGGGTTTCTGATGGGTGCGGCGGTGGCCATCGCGGCGGGACAATTCACGGAGGGACGCATCGAAGCGCTCCTTCGCCGGGCGGCCGAGCACATGAGGAAAGGCGATTTCTACGCCGCACAGGGAGACTACATCGAGTATCTCGCGTACCGGCGCGGCGACGCTGACGCCCACGCAGGTCTGGCCCGGGCGATGGTCTTGACGGGCAACCGCTCAGGGGCGCGGGACAACTACCGAAAAGCGTGCGAGATGCTCATCGACGCGAAGAGACGAGGCGAGGCCGAGGCCGTTTACCAGGAGGCCGTCCGCGGGATCGAAGATTTCATGCTGGGTGCCGAATACCAACTCGGCTTGGCGTTCGGACTCGAACGGGACCTGAAGCCCAAGCTGGCTGTCCAGGCGTACGAGACGTTTGCCGCGGCATACCCCCATCACGCCGAATCCGGGTTCGCCCTTCTGCGAGCAGCCGGCATCCAACTCCATACGTTCTCCGATGCGAAGGCCGCGGACTGCTTGTACGCGCGGCTTCTGGAGCACTATCCCAACGATGCGTGGGCCGATTTTACGAGGGAACAGCGGCGGAAACTCGCGGTGGAGCGCGCGTGACCCGGGAGTCACGCCGAGCCGGATCGGACCCTCACGGTATCGATAAGCGCTGCGTGGAGGGTATCGACGGTTTTCTCTCGCGCGGTCGCAGTCACGAGACAGGTTACGGAGAGAGACGAGGTGCCGACGTACCGGACGGGAATCCGCGCGTCGCCGAGCACCTGTTCGATGCGGGCGATCGCCCGGGCGCTGGAGCTGAATCCCGTGCCGACGACGGAGACAGAGGCGAGAGGCTCGCTCACGTCGACCGCCATCTGATCCGCATGAATTTCCTCGATAGCCGCCCGGACGGCGGGCAGATCGTCCGATTCGAGGACGAGAACGAGACTGTCGCGCGCGCCCTCGGAGGACCGCTGATAGAATACGAGGGGGACCTCGCGCTCGACGATGCGATTCAAAAGGTCCGAGAGCGTCTTGGCGCCGCCCTCCGACACGAGGCTCACGAGGGCGACGTTGGCGCGGGACGTGATGCTGGTGATCGATTCGTTTTCCACGGTGTCTCCGCTCCCCACGACAGTGGCGCCGGGGTCGTCGAAACTCGATAACAGGTGGAGCGGCACCCGGTAACGGCGCGCCAGCTCCGCCGCGCGGTAGTGTAGCACCTTCGCGCCGAGGACTGCAAGTTCGAGCATCTCGTCATAGCCGATCCGCGGCAGGAGGCGAGCGTTCTTGACGATCCGAGGGTCCGCCGTGAACACCCCCGGTACGTCCGAGTAGATTTCGCAGCGCGAGGCCCCGAGTCGCGCCGCGAGGGCGACGGCCGTCGTGTCGGAACCGCCGCGGCCCAGGGTCGTGATCTCCTTCGCACGGCTCACTCCCTGAAAGCCCGCGACGATCACGACGTGCCCGACGGAGAGCGCCTCCTCGATGCGGCCGGCGTGGATCTCCTCGATCAAGGCCCGCGTGTGGCCCGTGTTCGTCACGATGCCGCTCTGGGAGCCGGTGAACGAGATCGCCCGGCAACCCATGGCGTTGAGCGCCATCGAGAGGAGCGCCATCGACACCCGCTCGCCGACGGTGAGGAGCATGTCGAGCTCCCGGCGGGACGGATGGGGTGTGATCTGGTGCGCGAGCCGTACGAGTCTGTCGGTCGTGCCTCCCATGGCGGAGACGGTGACGATGATGCGGGTTTCGTCGCGGGTGCGCGCCGCGATTTTCTCCGCCACTTTCCGTATTCGGACCGGTGAGCCGAGCGATGTGCCGCCGTACTTCTGAACGATGAGGCCGTCCGACATGATGTCCTCCGCAGTCGCACCGACTATATCACCGGCACGCGGATTGCAGCAAAGATTCCTTGCCGGCAAGATTCTCGCACCCATAAAATCCTTGCTGGGGGAAGGGTCGGGTGCTAGCCTCCGAGGCGGTCGCGAGGCCACAGAGAATCGACAGGGGGCGATGTCACTCGAGTTGACGGGGGTTGTGGACGGCGTGGACACGGCGAGAGATGCGGCTTCGTCGAACGCGGCGTCGCGATCGAACGCGACGGCGCGCGGCGGGGAAGCGGGGAGGCGGTGGAAGATGACGGGCGGCATATCCGTGAAGGCGTTGCCCCTGGAGGATCGTCCGAGAGAGCGGCTCTACCGGATCGGACCGGCCGAGCTGTCGCTCCCGGAGCTGCTCGCGATCGTTCTCGGGCTGGGGACGAAAGAGGAGAGCGCGCTCGCCCTGGCGTATCGGCTTCTGGGAAGTTTCGGAGACATCGTGGCGATGGGCCGGGCGAGTCTCGACGAATTGACGAAGGTGCCGGGGATCGGATTTGTACGAGCGTGCCAGATTGCCGCAGCCGTCGAGTTGGGAAAGAGGTTCAGCCGCGCATCGGCTACGCGGGGTGTGTCGGTCAGCGGGCCGTCGGAAGTGGCGACGCTTTTCATGGACGAGATGAAGCACTACGACAAAGAGCATTTCAAAGCGGCACTTCTCAATACGAAGAATCAGGTTCTCAAGATCGTCACCGTATCGATCGGGTCGCTGAACGCCTCGGTCGTACATCCGAGGGAGATACTCAAGCCGGCGATATCGGCGAGCGCCGCGTCGATCATTCTCGTGCACAACCACCCGACGGGCGATCCGGCGCCGAGCAGAGAGGACGTCGAGTTCACGAGGCGTTTCGCGAAATGCGGCGAGCTGATCGGCATTCAACTGTTGGACCATGTCATCATAGGCTCGGGAGGATACCGAAGCCTCAAAGAGGCTGGCGTGTTTTGATGCGAATGCATGCGAGCGTTTGAGAAAGGACAGTGATCAAACGTGGTTTCCTGGTTCTCCAACTACCTCTCCAATGACGTGGCCATCGACCTCGGGACGGCGAACACCCTCGTTTTCGTAAAGGGGGAAGGCATCGTTCTCAACGAACCCTCCGTGGTCGCCGTGGACCAATCCAACGGTAAGGTGTACGCCGTCGGTGCGGAGGCGAAAGCGATGTTGGGGAAGACCCCCGATCACATCGCCGCGATCCGGCCGCTCAAGGACGGCGTCATCGCCGATTTCGAGATCACGGAGAAGATGCTGAGAGTCTTCATCCGCCGGGCGCAGAAGAAAAAGCTCTTCATAAGGCCGAGGATCGTGATCGCTGTGCCCTCGGGCATCACCGAGGTCGAGAGGCGAGCGGTGCGGGACAGCGCCGAACACGCCGGTGCCCGCGAGGTGTTCCTCATCGCCGAGCCGATCGCGGCGGCGATCGGAGTCGGATTGCCCGTGAGCAAGCCCGCCGGCAACATGGTCATCGACATCGGCGGCGGCACGACGGAAATCGCGGTGATCGCCCTCGACGGGATCGTTGCGAACTGCTCGATCCGTGTGGCGGGCGACGAGATGGACGAAGCGATCGTGCAGCACGTGAAGAAGACCTACAATATGCTGATCGGCGAGCAGACGGCGGAAATGATCAAGATGAGGATCGGGTCCGCGTGGAAGCCTGAGAAGGAAATGGAGATGGAGGTCAAGGGCCGCGACCTCGTCGCCGGCATCCCCAAGACTCTCAAGCTGAGCGGCGCCGAGATCCGCGAGGCGCTATCCGAACCCGTTTCTCAGATCGTCGAAGCGCTCAAGCTCGCTCTCGAGCAAACACCGCCCGAGCTCGCGGCGGATATCGTGGACCGGGGCATCGTGATGACCGGGGGAGGTTCCCTCCTCAAGGGGCTCGACACCCTTCTCAAGGAGCAGACGAACCTGCCCATCAACGTCGTCGACGATCCCCTGCTGTGCGTCGTCCTGGGGGCGGGCAAAGTCCTCGACAATGTCCACCTCTACGACCGGATCTTGATGAAGAGCGTGCACGACTAAAATGCCGATCTTCGAGAGTCTTTTTCGCAGACACCGGGAGAAAACGATTCTCGCCGTTCTCGCGCTCGTCTCCGTGTCCCTGATGCTCATCCCGCAGGCCTCGAGATTCTCGCTCGCGCAGGCGGCGCTGAACGGGGTCCTCTACCCGTTTTACAGCCTGAGAAGCCATTCGGACAACCTCGGTTCGGCGAGAAAAGAGAACGCCGAACTCAAGCGAATGGTCGCGAGCCTGCTTCACGAGCGCGAAAGGCTCACTCAGTATCGCGAAGAACACGACAGGCTCCGAAGGCTGGCGGAGTTCAAGGAGGAACAATTCCTCACCCTCGTGCCCTGCGAGGTGATCGGCAGAAACCTCGACAGGTTCCAGACCGCGATCATGATAGACAAGGGGGCCGAAGACGGGATCAGAGCGAGGATGCCCGTTCTTACCTACGAAGGATACGTGGGCCGGGTCACGAGCGTGTTCAAGAAGTCGTCGTGGGTTCAGCTGATATGCAGCAGGAACAATCCGGTGAGCGCTCTCGACAAACGAAGCCGCGTTGTCGGAATCCTCGAGTGGACGCAATTCTCTCGTTTCGAACTGAAGCAGGTGAGCGTCGTCGATGACGTCCAGGTCGGCGACACGCTCATCACCAGCGGATTCGGGGGCGTGGCGCCGAAGGGTTTCCCCCTCGGCATCGTTGCGAAAGTGAAAGACCAAATGGACGGCGTGAGCCTCAAGGTCGAGGCGGTGAGCGACATCCGCTTCAGGTCGCTGGAAGAAGTCTTCGTGGTCAAGGATGTGATCCCCTGGAGCCGCTCGATCTTCTACAGCGCTGAGGACTCGGCGCTGGTGAAAAGCGCCCTGGAGGGTGGGTCATGAGGGGAGCGGGCTCGGTAGTAGTGCTCGTCGTGTTTTTTCTGCTGCAGGTCCTCGTGTCGGACAAGATCACCTTCCGGAGTATCGGCCCCGATTTCCCCCTGCTCATCGTGGCGTACTTCGCGCTTCCGAGAGGGCCCATCCGCGGTTCGATCGCCGGCTTCGTCGTCGGTTTTTTCCAGGACCTCTTCAACCCCGCTTTCCTCGGACTGAACGCACTGACCAAGTCGCTGGCGGGATACGCGCTCGGGCGCGCCGGCGCGCAGATGGAGAGGGAGAACCCGGTTTTCCTGCTGGGGCTCTTCGCCCTCACCGCCCTGGCTCATGATTTCGTCTATCTGCTCGTGTTCACGCAGTTCCACGTGGTGAAGTTCTTCGTCATGTTCGTGACGGTCGCCATTCCCTCGGCGATCTACACGGCGGTGATTGGCGCTCTCGTCCACACGATCGTCATGTTCTCGCTCTCCGAGGTGGTGAGATCCGTTGGCAAAACGCGATCCTAGAGACGAGCACCGCGGCCGGGAGCGCGTCCAGTGGCTCGTGATCATCGTCGCCGCCCTCTTTTTGATACTCGCCGGAAGGCTTTTCTATCTTCAGCAGATCAAGCATGCATACTACTCGGTGTTCGCCGAGGAGAACCAGCTCCAGCGCGAGAGGATCGTTGCGCCCCGCGGGCTGATTCTGGATCGCAACGGCGTCCCGCTCGTGAACAACCAGCCGAGTTTCGATGTCGTGCTCCCCTGGAAGCACAGGAAGTTTCTGCACTCCGTGGTGAGGGCTCTCGGCGTCTATGTTCCCCTGGACTCGACGCAGATCTTCACGAGAGCCGACACCTGGGAGAAGAAGCACGGAGGAGCGCCGTTTCCGATCATACAGGGCGCGAACAAGATCGAGATCTCGTTCGTCAGGGAAAACGTCGATCTCTTCCCGCAGCTGAGGGTCGAAACCCGCTCGAGCCGCAAGTACCGTGTGGGCGTGTTCGCGTCGCATCTGCTCGGTTATGTAGCGGAAGTGGACGACGAATTCCTCGCCGACAACAAGCAGCGGGGATATCTTCCGGGCGACATGGTGGGCAAGATTGGGGTCGAGGGGTCCTGCGAGGACCTCTTGAGAGGGGAGGACGGTCAGAGCGTCGTCGCCGTGAACGCGTCCGGCACCGTCCTCGGCGACCTCCCCCATCTGTCGCGGCCGCCCGTTCCCGGCAAGACCATCTACCTCACCATCGACGTCAAGGCGCAGGCGGTGCTCGAAAACCTCATTGCCTCGCGCGGTCCCGGCGCCGCCGTCGTCATGGACGTACGCGACGGGTCGATCATCGCAGCGGTGAGCCTCCCGCAATTCGATTCCAACAGTTTTGCGCGGGGCATCGACAAGGCGGAGTGGGACTGGCTGTCCTCCGCCGAGCAGAAACCTATGTTCAACAGGTTCCTCAACGCGACGTATCCTCCGGGATCGACGCTCAAGGTGGTCAGCGCGTATGCGATCCTTCTCAACAGGGTCGTGAACCCCGCCGCGGTGCTCGTGTTCTGCAACGGATCGCACCGGTTCGGCAACCGCGTGTTCCATTGCTGGAAGCCCGAGGGGCACGGGTCGATGGAGCTCTACAACGGATTCGTCCAGTCCTGCGATTCGTATTTCTACGAGGTCGGCGAGATTCTCGATGTGAACGACCAAGCCGAAGCGGCCCACGAATTCGGTCTCGGTGCGCCGACGGGAATCGAACTCGCCAACGAGGCCAGAGGGCTCGTTCCCGATCGCGACTACTACGACCGGAAGCTGGGAAAGAAAGGCTGGACACAGGGGCTCATGCTCAACAACATCATCGGGCAGGGCGAGTATCTCGTCACGGTGCTCCAGATGTGCCGGGTGGCCGCCGCCGTCGCGAACGGCGGTTACCTCGTTCAGCCGCACGTGATCAAGGAACTCGAAGGCGCTCTGCCGGCGGCTCATCCCAAGGTGAAGATCGAGCACATGACGCCGGCCATCATCGAGTTTATCGGCAGGGCGATGCGCGGTGTGGTGCAGGATGCGCACGGAACGGGCAGGGGCAGCAGGATCCCGGATATGCTCGCCGCGGGAAAAACGGGAACCGCGCAGAACCCGCACGGCGAGGACCACGCGTGGTTCATCGGATACGCGCCCGCGGATGATCCCGAGATCGCCGTCGCCATAGTCGTGGAAAACGCGGGCCACGGCGGGGCCATCGCCGCCCCCGTGTGCCGGGACTTCTATCTCGAGTATTTCAAAAAGGCGCCCCCTGAATCGCTCGTCACGCAGGAACGAGTCAACGCCGGGGAAGCCATACAGACGGACTGAGGATGAAGAAGAAGCAGGATTTCGACTGGCTGGTGCTGATCGCCTCGGGGATTCTCGTCATCGTCGGGCTTGCGCTCATCTACTCGGTGTTCCACGTGCAAGCGAACGGCGATGCCGAGCAGGCGCAGAACCCGTATTTCATCCGGCAGCTCATCTGGGTCGCCGCGGGACTTCTGTCGATGTTCGTGGGATTCAGCGTTCCGTTCCGGTATTTCGAATCTCTGGCCTACGTCATGTACTCGGTCTGCGTCGGTCTCCTCGTACTCGTGCTGTTCATCGGGAGCGGGGCGGGGGCCCAGCGGTGGATAGCTCTGGGACCGATAAGGCTCCAGCCGTCGGAGTTCATGAAAATCGGAATCGTGTTCGTGTGGGCGCGCGTCCTCTCCGGCCAGCGCGG
>CAZYCB010000511.1:0-8549 GCA_964645735.1 uncultured bacterium
GCGGCCACGAGTTCGACGTCGCTCTCACCTCGAACCACCGGGTCTCCCATAGCGATGAGAGTGGGCCGGCGGGTATTTTGTTTCAACAATTTTCCTTTTTATGAGGAAGAGGCCCGCCAGAAAAAGTTGAAACAAACCCCCTCCGCCTCGTGTCCCACGGGGTGAAACGCACCGAAGGAGAGAAAAATCTCACATGGACATTTTGTTGTCGGCTATCGTCTGGATCTTTGAGAGAGGAGTTCCCATGCTGTTAGGAGACATTGCGAACCCGGAAACCATTGCGACCTTGATCCCCATCACCGCCATACTGGGCGGGATTGCCATTGCGATCGTGTCCATCATCATGGGGACCCGCAAGAAAGAGCTCGAGCACAAAGAGCGTCTGCTCGCCATGGAGAAAGGCATCGAGATCCCGAAGCCGCAAGAGCCCGAGAAGCGGCCCTCGTATCGCTCGAACCGGACCGCGGGGCTCGTGATGACGCTCCTCGGCATCGCCATCATGGCGGCGAACTGGGCGGTCGCGGGGATGAAGGGCGGCGTGTGGGGTCTCATCCCGCTAGCCATTGGAGTGGGGCTTCTGATCTCAGCGTCCCTGGAGAAAAAGGAATTCGAAGGCAAATAATCGCTCCGCAGCCGGGCGGGGAACTCCTGACTCTGGCGCACGGGTCTCCGATGCCAGAGTCGTCCCCGCCCGGGCGCCGGCTCGGGGCGAATGGGCCCCCCTCGGGACCCCCACGACCCGCTTGCAATTTCACACGCAGGCGGGTTACATTTTTCCCCGGTGCGCTATGCCTCGATTTCAGCGAATCCTCGTCATTGTCAATCCTGTAGCCGGCCAGCGAAACGCGTCGAAGATACGTTCGACGATCGGCGCCTATTTCGCGGAAAAACGATATGACTTCATCCTACGCGAGAGCAGCTCGCCGGAGGACACGAGAGAATGGGCCCGTTCGGCGGCGGGAGACGGGTTCGACCTTGTCGTCGTCTCCGGCGGAGACGGCACGGTGAGGGACGCGGCCGACGGGATCCGCAAGGGCGGCGCACAGCTTCCCCTCGCGCAGATCCCGACGGGAACGACGAACTTCGTGGCGAGGGCGATGCTCATTCCCATGAACGTGCGGGGCGCGCTCGACGTGATCGATAAGGGCAAGCCGATGCCCTTCGACATCGGCTATCTCCCCGAGCACGACCGGCACTTCATCTTCGTCGCCGGGGCGGGGTACGATTCCACTCTCATCCACGAGACGCCGCCCGATCTCAAAAAGAGGATAGGATTCACCGCGTACTTGGCCACAGGAGTCCGTCACGCCACGACCGTTCAGCCGGTCCGGATGGAGATCGAGATAGACGGCGAGGTCAAGAATCTCCGCGCGCATACCGTGATGGCGGTCAACATCGGCACGATCGCGAACCTCGGGTTTGCGTTCGCTCCAGAAATCGACCCCCACGACGGCAGGATGAATGTCGAGATTCTCTCCACACGGTCGTTCTGGGGAGCCCTCGTGGTCGCGGCGAAAATCCTCACCAAACGGTATCACGGCCACGCCGGCCTCAAACACGAGAAGGCCCGAAGGCTTCGTGTGACGTCGGACCCGCCTTTTCCCGTGGAGATCGACGGCGATACGATTGGAACGACGCCGTTCGTGGCCGAAATCATACCGGATGGAATGAACTTTCTTGTGCCGCAACATTATACGAAGGACACGTACAAACACGCGTTCACCCTGTTTCCCCCGATCCCGCCGGATTTCTGGGCAAACGTCGGCGCGCGCCGTCGCGCCGACAAATCCAAAACGGGCTAACTCCTTCGACTCCGAACACGAGAGGCTCACCGAGTTCTACAAACAGGAAGGGATCACTCTCGAGAAAGCTTTCGGAAAGAAATATCCGTCCTATTTCCTCCACCCCGCCGCCGAGTACCGCGCGCTCGTTCGCGCGTGCGGCGTGATCGACCTCACGCACTGGCGCATCGTCCGCGTGCAGACAGAAACCCCCAAAGAAGTGATCGTCAGGGAGGACGTGACGGGGGGTGACGTTTCGCAGAACAGTGGGATTCTTGGCGTCGAGGGGCCGAAGGCAAAAGAGGTCGTCGACCGGCTTCTGGGCGCCGGCCGCCTTCCCATATCACCGCTCGCTCTCGTCGAACGCGAGTTCGAGAATTTCACTATTCTGGTGATAAAGAATTCGGCTACGGGCGAACCCGGCTATCACGTGATGGTTCCCGCGGGCGAGGTGCTGAGGATACGAAACTACCTCGTTCAAGCCGCACGAGGGTCGGATGGTTTTCCGGTGGGTCTGGCCGCTTGGAAAAGACGCCGAATGGAGAATGGCCTTTCGTTGTAGCGAATCCGCGCGGGGCGTTCGCCGTGCGCGCCAAAGCGCTTCCGTTCGAACTCCCCGCGACGGACATATAAAGACACACGCCCAACGTCTCCGAAACCGACCGATTACAGCGTCTTCGATATGAAGAGCGTGTTCGGATCGTCGGGCAGCGGGCGGATGCTGAATCCCATCTTCTTCGCGAGCCGGAGCATCCCGCTGTTGTCCGTGAGGACTTCTCCCTCCATGGTTTTCAAGCCGCGCATCTTGGCCACTTCCATGAGTTCCACGAGAATCCGCGCCCCGATACCATGCCCTCTCCACTCGTCCCCGACGACGAGTGCGATCTCACAGCTCTTGCCGTCCGGGTTGCTCACATAACGCCCCACGCCGATTTCGGCTTCCTTGTCGTTGATCTCCATCGTGGCGACGAAGGCCATCTCCCGGTCGTAGTCGATCTGCGTGAACCGGACGAGCATGTCTGGGGTGAGCTCCTGCATCGCGTGCATGAAGCGGAAATACTTGGACTGCGGCGAGAGATTGCGGATGAAGGTCTCCTCGATCTCGGCGTCCTCCGGACGAATCGGCCGGATCAAAATATTCGTGCCATCGTGGAGCTGCAAGCGGCTCACGAGATGAGCGGGATACGGATGGATCGACATGTGGTCGTAGCGGTCCAGCGTCGGCAGCGTGTGATCGACGATCACGCGGGCGTCCACCGCGATCGCTCCCTCCTCGTCCACGATGAGCGGATTGATGTCGAGTTCCTGTATCTCCGGAAGCTCGCAGGTCATCGCGGACACCTGCAAGAGCACGCTCTCGATCGCCTCCATATTGACCGGCGGGAGGTTCCGAAACGCGCCGAGGAGCTTCGCCACGCGCGTCTGGCTGATGATGTCCTTCACGATGAACTCGTTCAAGGGCGGCACGGCAACCGATCGGTCCTTCAGAACTTCGACGGCGGTGCCGCCGGCGCCGAAGCTCACCACGGGGCCGAAGACGGCGTCTCTCAGCACGCCGACCATGAGTTCGCGCCCGTGCGGCTTGCGGCACATCCGCTCGATGGTGACGCCGAGGATTTTCGCGTCCGGCTTCCGGCGCTGAACCGCGTTCACGAGCTGGTGGTAAGCGCTTCGCACTTCCTGCGCGCTCTCGATATTGAGCCGCACGCCGCCGACGTCGGATTTGTGCGTGATCTGATGAGAGGCGATTTTCATCGCCACCGGAAATCCCAGCATCTCCGCGGCAACGAGCGCTTCGTTCGCCGAATGAACTTCCATGCTCCGCATCGTCGGGATATGGAAGGCGGAAAGCAGAGCCTTCGATTCCGTCGTGGAGAGCACCTTGTGCCCCTCGGCCATTGCACCTTCGATCACGAGGCGAGCCCCGCTGACGTCGGGCTCATCGCGTTCTTCCATGGGAGGCGGAACCTGTTTCAAGAGCTGCTGGCCGCGGTAGTGGTTCGCCAGATACGAGAACGCCTGGACGGCTGCTTCGGGCGTCTGGAAGGTCGGCACCTTGTTCTCGGTGAACAGCCGCCGCGCTTCGGCCACCTGATCCTGCCCCATCCAGCAGGTGACGGTCGGCTTGGTACTTTTTTTTGCCGCTTCGATGACGTATTTCGCGGCTTCCGTAGGCCTCGACATCGCCTGAGGCGTCAGGAAGACGGCGACCCCGTCGATCTCCTTGCTCTCCTGACAGATCGCAACCGCCTTCCCGTAGAGCTCCGGAGCCGCATCCCCGAGGATGTCCACGGGGTTGTTGTGCGACCACTGCGCCGGGAGTATTTCGCTGAGCTTTTTCATCGCGTCCTCATTGAGATCCGGTATCGACACGCCCCATTCGACGGCGCAGTCGGCCGCCATCACGCCGGGGCCGCCGGCGTTGGTGACGACGGCGAGATGGTTGCCCTTCACGCGGTACCCGCTGGAGAGGATCTCGGCCGCGGAGAACAGCTCGCCGATCGTGAGCACGCGGACGACACCGGCGCGGCGGAGCGCCCTGTCGAACACGTCGTCGGAGCCCACAATCGACCCGGTGTGCGACATCGCTGCCCGGGACCCCTCGTCGTGACGGCCCGCCTTCACGACGACGACGGGTTTCATACGAGCCGCCACGCGCAGCCCGCTCATGAAGGTTCGTGCGTCCCTGATTCCTTCGATGTACACGAGAATGCTCTTCGTCTCGGGATCTACGGCGAGGTAGTCGAGGGCTTCACCGAAGTCGATGTCCGCCGCCGCTCCCATCGATATCATCACCGAGAAACCGATGCGGTTCGACGTCGCCCAGTCGAGAATCGACGTGCAGAGCGCTCCCGACTGAGAGACGAGGGCGAGGTCGCCGGGAAGCGCCGAGTTGAGACTGAAGGTCGCATTGAATCCCACCGACGGGCGCATCACACCGAGACAGTTGGGCCCCACGATCCGCATGCCGTACCGACGTGCGTAATCCACCATCTGTTCTTCGAGACGAGCGCCTTCGGGGCCGACTTCGCGGAACCCCGCCGGTATCACGATGGCGCCTTTCGTCCCCAGCTCGCCGGCAGACTGGATCACTCCCGGGACGGCTTTTGCCGGCGTCACGACGACGACGACATCGACGGCCTTCCCGATCGCCTCGATCGACGGGTAGCACGGTTTTCCGCGCATCTCTTCGTACTTCGGATTGACCGGGTAGAGTTCGCCCGAGTAACCCGCTTCGAGCATGTTGCGGAACACGCGGTCGCCGACCGAGTCTTCCCTCGTCGTCGCGCCGATGACGGCGACCGATTCGGGCGCGAAGATCCTGGACAGATAATGCGGACCCATGATTTCCTCCGATTTCGTTGTCAGGCCTGGTCCCTGCGCGACTGGCTCTCATCAACTTCGTGAGGGGCTCAACGCGGAATGAGAGATAGGCAAAAAAACGTTGCTTACCGTGGGTTTCCTGGCTGAGCGTTTACTCTAGCACAAAGATCGAGTGAGCGCAACAAGAGCGGCGGCAGGATCTTGCATTAGTTCAACGGGTTGCCGGGCTGGCCCGGCGGGCCCGCAGTCGGGGCGAGAGAACATTCGCCGGGCGGGATTCCGGGATTGAGCCGCCTGGGGGAACGCCTTATCCTCTCTTCGATATGACAAGATGCCTGTTCGTCTCCGACCTCCATGCGAGGCCGGGCCGTTATGAGAAGCTTTTCGACGCGATCGAGCGGATCGAACCCGCCGGCGTTTTCATCGGAGGGGACCTACTTCCCCACGCGTTTCTTCACCGCGCGTCCGATGCTGCAGGACCCGACGACTTCATCAGCGGATTCGTTGCCCCGCCGCTTCGCGCGCTCAAGAAGAAACTCGCCGACCGGTACCCGGCCCTTTTCGTCATTCTGGGAAACGACGATCCGAAAGCGGACGAGGTCTCTTGCGAGGAAATCGCGCGCGAGGGGCTGTGGCAGTACGTCCACAACAAACGGGCCGATCTTCACCCGTACCGCGTGTACGGCTACGCATGCGTTCCTCCCACGCCGTTCCACTGCAAGGATTGGGAAGTCTATGACGTCTCCCGCTACGTGCCGCCCGGATGCATCTCGCCCGAGGAAGGCTGGCGCGCTCAGGAGATCGCGCCGAACGTGGTGAGATACGCGACGATCAAAGAAGACATCGAGCGTCTCGCGGGGAACGACCCGCTCGAGAGGGCGATTTTTCTCTTTCACACGCCGCCCCACGACACCGCGCTCGATCGCGTCGGGCTCGACGGCAAGATGATCGACGGAGTCCCGCTGGATATTCACGTCGGGAGCATCGCCGTGCGGCGGTTCATCGAAGCGCGCCAGCCTCTCCTCACCCTCCACGGCCACGTCCACGAGTCGGCACGCTTGACGGGCCGGTGGCGGGACAAGATCGGCCGGACGCACATGTTCGGCGCGGCCCACGATGGACCGGAACTCGCCCTCGTTCGATTCGATCCTGACGATTTGGAAAACGCCGAGCGCCTTCTGCTTTGATGTTCGGACTGGTGGGGGTTGAAGGAGGATCGCGGGCACTGCGCAGGAGCAACTAGGAATCGTCTGCCAAAGGCGGGAGCCGCGGGTGGCGGCCACGGGCGCAAGCGCGCAAGCGCGGCCGTGGGCGGATGGCCGACAGGACCCGCGGAGGGGCATCTTCGCTCTAGGCGGAGCGCAGGGTCTGAAATCGCTCTTCACCGCCCGCATCCGCGTGTGCTCTAAGAGGAAGGTTTCCCGAGAGGGAGTGAACGCGCCGGGTCCGTCACCGCGTCGATCTTCGCGGCGAAACTCGTCCGATTGGCGATATCCTCATCGGTGACGTAGTGGACATCCAGGAGCCCGTCGCTCTGGTACCCCGTCCGGAGATAGTTGATCTCGGCCAGTGCCTGGCTCCACCCTTCGAGCCAGAGCGCGAGTTCCTCTTGCTGCTCCTCGCTCCCCGTGAAGTGGATGATGACGTCGACGTCGCTCCCCGGTCCGGCCGTCGTGTTCTTCGTGCTACCGAACACGTAGAAGGCTCTCACCCCGAAACGCGCGGGCTCGAGATGCTGGGCGATCTTCTCCGCCATGCGGAGCCGCCACCGCCAGTGATCCTCGCGCTTGGCTTCGACGCGATACGCCTGGAGATGGTCCTCGTCCGCGCCCTCGATCGGAAAATCGAGAACGCCCACCGCTTCGTCGAGATCGGCGTTCATCAACACACGCAAGATCTGCCCCTCGGTTTCCTGGGGCACGTCGATCACGTGAACCGTTCCTGCCAGGTCGGCGAAGTCGGGGGCCACTTCGGCCAGTATGTTTCTCGCCCGGCGCAGGAACAGCTCGTTGAGGATGATGTTGGGATCATCCGGATACAAGGGGATGTACCGAATGCCCGCCTCGACGAGGTCCTGGAAGAAATGCGTCCCGAATGAAAGCTCGGGGAGGTAATTGCCTTTTTGCCGCGCGATCTCGAGAAGAACCGCCGTGTTGTTGATGTCCGAGTACGTGACCTCCACGCCGAGCTTGATATCCCCGCGGCTGCCCCAACGCCCGGGCCCCATGAGGATGAACTGCCGTTTGGGGAGAATGGCGTTCAACCGGCCGACGGCGCGGCCCACCTGTTTGAGCGTATCCCAATCCTCGATCCCGCTGTAGGCTTCGGGATCGACGTAGACAATGTGTGTGATATCGGCCACGCGCCCGTTCGAGATATAGCGGTTCGCGGAGAAAATGACCCTGTCCCGCGGAAGGTTACGGGGTATCGGCGCCGGCGTGGAGGCGTCCGAATAGCTCTGCGCGCGGCACTGGAGGAGATAGAAATTCTTCCCGTCGCATGCGAATTCGATATCCACGGGCATGCTGAGCTTCTCGCGGAGAAGCGTCATCAGGGTCCGCATCTGCGCGATGAAAGGCGTATCCCCGAACAGACCTTGAAATGTAACGACAAAATCGTCCTTTTCCCAATCCGGTTCGAGTCCCACGGGCTTTCGCACCGTATCCTCTTCGACGAGCGAGATGATCTGCTTCACTCCCGGGTACTGGTCGCCGTATGCCCTCAAAAGATCGACGACCGGGATCGTGTCGAACGTGTTGGTCTCGAGGTTGATCGCGTCCATCTTTCTCGGCGCATAACGGATTACTTCGTCCGCCGTCACGTTCACCTTGAGCCCCGGCTGCCCGGGAGCCACGAGGACGGGGTAGTCGTCGCCCACGCGGTCCACGGCCCGCGTCCCCAGCCCCGCCACCATGCGGACGAGGCCGTCATCCCGCTTGATCCGCGAGGACCAGCGGAATTCGTTGTTGCTGTACCCCACACCCGCGTACGCGGGAAGGAAGTACTTGCCCACGCGCACGCCGACAACCTCCTGGATCATGATCCCCATTTCCTCGTGCACATCGAGGAGACCCTTCTCGGCGCGATACTCGATGGGATCGGGGCCGAACACCGACGCGTACACCTCGGCGATAGCATCCTGCAGAGCGTCCAGTCGTTCTTTCTTCGAACCTTGATTGGCGATAAAGAGACTCTTGTACTTTCCCGAGAACGCGGCGCCCACCTGGTCTTCGAGGAGGCTCGAGCTTCGAACGATCAGCGGGCGGTTCTCGAAATCGTCCAGCGCGGACGAGAGCTGCTTGACGATCTCAGGGGGAAACTTGGAGTTCTTGAACAGTTGAACGATATGAGGGTAGTCCTGCCGGACCCTTTCGATCTCCGTGTACTTTCTGTCGTAGATATCCTCGAGGTTGTTGAAGTGCATGAAGAGCCGAAGAGTGTCCG
>CAZYCB010000512.1:0-1838 GCA_964645735.1 uncultured bacterium
TGACGCTATGGGTATACGGTGATATGATCGACGCCTCCGCCCTGCTGTACGTGGCGGAGAACGTGGCGAGCCCCGCCGATATGACCTATGTCTGGAACGCCCCCGCGCTGACGGTGGATGTAAACACGACATCTTACTGGCGATTCAACGAGGGCGCCGGCGCGGCCGTCGCGGACGAATCGACAAACAATAACAACGGCACGATCACCGGGGCGACCTGGACGACGGGCGGCAGGCTCGGGTACGGGTTGGACTTCGACGGCGTGAGCGACTACGTGCAAGTGCCGGCCTCCACGAGCCTGAACGCCGCCGGGCCGATGACCGTCGAGGCCTGGATCAGGCCTTCGGGCACTCCGCTGGCCTACTCGGAGATCGTGGATAAGGAAGGGAGCTGGGGGTATTCGTTCATTCTCAATAACGACCGGCGGCTCCATCTCTGGGTCGGCGACGGGACCGATTGGACGAATACCGTCGGAACGACTCAGCTGCAGGACGATGTCTGGTACCACGTGGTCGGAGTCGCCGACGGAAGCGCGCTGAGGGTATACGTGAACGGAGAGCAGGAAGGCACTTCCACGACGCAGGGCGCTCCCGGGAGCACTGCAGGAGTGAATCTGCAAATAGGAAGGCACATTACGCAGCCGAGATGGTTCAACGGGATCATCGATGAGGTGCGGATCAGCAACCGCGCCCTGACGCCTGAGGAGATCGCGGGGAACTACAGGCTGGGAGATGGAACGTACTACTGGAAGGTGGTCGCGAGCGACGGCATCAGCACCACGACCTCCGAAACCAGATACTTCGATATCGGCGAGCCGGCCGGGCCGCCGATTCCAGAGCTCATCAGCCCGGCGGATCTCGCGTTTATCGGCAACAGCACGCCGACGTTCACCTGGAGCGCGACTGCCGGCGTCGACGGGACCTACACGCTTCAGTATGCGCTTGATGCCGGGTTTACGAGCGGGGTGCAGACGACTGATCCTCTCATTGATGCTAGTTACACCGTTCCTGACGCTCTGGCGGACAACACGTATTACTGGCACGTGCAGGCGTTCGATGTCGGAAACGAAACGAGAGGGTACCAGACGACGCCGTTCTCGTTCACGATCGACACCGCGCCGCCCGTGATCACTCTCGACGCGCCCGCGCACCTCGCCATGACGATGAACCCGTTCATGGATCTGGAATTCAGGGTTTCCGACGCGGACGCTTTGACGGTATGGGTGTACGGCGATATGGACGACGCGTCGGAGCTTCTGTACGTGGGCGAGGACGTGCCAAGCTCCTCACTAACGTACAGCTGGACGAAGCGTCCTCACCAGCTCGACGCAGCAGCGGTCGGCCTGTGGCATTTCAACGAGGGCGCCGGGAGCTCCGTCCTGGATGAGACGGCGTACGACAACGACGGAGCGATCTACGACAATGGCGGAACGATCAGCGGTGCCGCATGGACGACAAACGGCAGATTCGGCTATGCATTGAGTTTTGATGGTGTCGATGACGCGGTCGTCGTGCCCGATGCGCCGGAGCTCGACGGCATGAGCGAGCTGACGCTCGAGGCCTGGATCAACCTCGCGGTCGATCCCACGGCTTGGATGGCGGTCGTTCAGAAATGGGCGGAGCAGGGATCACCGGGCAATTTGCTGACGTACACGATGGTGGTGAGCACCTCCAACAACCTTTATATGCACATCTTTACGGACGAAGACGACGCGCTCCTCACGGGAAACCTCCCCATCGCCGTCGGCGCTTGGACTCACGTGGCCGCGACGTACGACGGCTCGGTCATCAGGCTGTACGTCAATGGCGTCGAGGACCCCATCACGGCGAATCTGACC
>CAZYCB010000513.1:0-5461 GCA_964645735.1 uncultured bacterium
CGCCGCCTGAGCACCCCGGGCAATCACCAACCGATGTATAGGAGGTTTTTCGATGAAGCGCTTCATGAAACTGGCAGTTGTAGCCGTCGCTCTCTCCGTCCTGGGGTTCTTTGGCGCCCAGACGGCGTCGGCCGGATCGCACGACACCATGGCGATCTACCCCACAGCCAAGAAGGCCGGCTTCAAGACTCTAACCACGGCGATCGAAGCGGTCGGCCTGGAGAAGACTTTGACCGAGGGCGGTCCGTTCACGGTGTTCGCGCCCACGGACGAGGCGTTCGCCAAGCTGCCCGAGGGCACTCTCGAGTCGCTCCTGAAGAACAAAGAGGCCCTTAAAAACATTCTACTCTATCACGTGCTGTCCGGTGAGGTCATGGCCGCCGACGTCGTGAAGCTCACCTCGGCCGAGACCCTGAACGGCCAGAAGCTGACGATCGACACCAAGGAGGGCGTGAAGATCAACAATGCTACCGTCACCAAGACGGACATCAAAACCAAGAACGGCGTCATCCACGTGATCGACACGGTCTTGATCCCGGCCGAGACGAAGAAGAGCGAGGAGAAGAAGTCCGGCTCCGGGTACTAATCGGCAGAGCGTCGCGAGAAGAGGCGGTTCGGTCCGCCTCCTCTCCGGTCGACTCGTAAACGGGCATTACCAACAATTGACAAGGATCACAACACTCGAACCAGAACAAGAAAAAGGACCAAACATGAAACGAAAAATTTCCAGCAGCATCCTCTCGATCCTGATGGTGGCGTTTGTCTTCGCCGCCGTCGGTTGCAGCGATGATGAAACGGTGGCTCCGGACATGGGAGAGGGCGCCATGGTCCGAGTGATTCACGCTTCGCCCGACGCCCCCGCGGTCGACGTGTACGCGGAAGGCGTCTCCACACCCCTCATCACCAGCTTGGCGTACGGCAGCACGAGTGCTTATCTCGACATCGATGCCGGCACATACAACATCCAGCTGCGTGCGGCCGGCTCGCCCTCGAGCTCGACGCCCGCCTACGAGACCGGCGATCTCGTCATTACAGATGGAGCGAAGATCACGGCGCTGGCCGTGGGGCTCTTGGGAAGCGCGAACGCCGCGGACAAGTTCCGCGTGCTCGCCTTGGCTGAGAACTTCACCAATCCCGGCTCGGGCAACGCGGCCGTCCGCATCATACACGGCTCGGCCGATGCTCCGACGGTTGCCGTTGACGTCGGCAACGACGGCGTCCCCGAGGTCACGGACTTCGCGCGCTTCGATGATACCGGAGAGGCCGGCGTGCCCCTCCCAGCAGGTGTTGCGCTACAGATCGCCATCTGGGCCGGCTCGCCGCTTCAGCGCGTGACGGTCTTCACCACGCCGCAGCTTCCCGCGGGCGGACAGCTTTTCGTGATCGCGACCGGGCTTCTCAGCAAGCTCCCGCGCGAGACCGACGGCTTCAGCCTGCTCGCTGTCGCTCCGACCGGTTCCATCGGTTTCATCAAGCAAAACCCGGTCGTGTTCGCGCTCCATGGCTCGCCGGACGCACCGGCGGTCGATATCTACGCGGGTGCCACGATGCTCGTGAGCGATCTCGCCTTTAGCGAGCTCTCCGGCGTCGTCCAAGTGCCTCCGGCATCGTACACGCTGGACTTCAAGGCCACCGGCAGCGAAGTGACGGCCGCTTCCGCGACGACGCCGGTTCTCGCTGCGGGCGAGCGCTATCTGGCGATCGCAACTGGCTTCCTTGGCGCAGGCGATCCGACCTTCCGTCTGCTTCCATTGGGTGACGCCTTCACGCTCGGCGCGGCGACGGCTTACGTCCGCGTCGTACACGCTTCACCCGACGCGCCTGCGGTCGACGTAGGAACCGTGAGCGGCAACGTGGTCACGCCGGTACCGGATTTCGTCGACCTCGCCTTCGAGGAAAGCTCGACAGCCACCGGCACGTCGCTTCCTGCGGCCAACCTCGCGATCGGTGTCGCGGCGACAGGAACGACCACGCCCGTCGCAGCGTTCGACATCATGACCACGGCGGGCCTGCGCGCTTTTGCCGTGGCCGCCGGTTCGCTCGGCGGGACAGGCCAGTCCTTCCGCCTTGTGATTGTCAACACGTCGGTTTTCCCTTGGACGGCCGCTGAGGTGTTCCCGAACTAGTCGGCTTTGACACGGGACTGCCCGGTTCCGGCGTGCGCGAGAAACGCACGGTAAGCGCGCCGCCCGGGACCGGGAGTCCAAAGGAAAGGGGGCCGAGCGAAGAGAGCGACTCGGCCCCTTCTTATGGTCCGAGGATGTGGAATAATCACGTGAGTTGCAAGACGCTTGGGCGGACGCGGGCCCTGGGCAACGGCGATCTGCGATCGGCACCCGACGGACGCGCGTGCGCGACCATGTCCGCTACAGCGTTCCCGGAGGCGCCGTCGTTCAACGGCTCTTCGTCGCTCACGACATCGAACGTATCTTCGCCTTCCGCGCACAGAAGCTCGACGAGATCTTCCGCTGGGGGAGGGGGGCTCATGACGCCCGGAGGACACGATGGGAGGCTGGGAAGAAAGAAGGGCGTTCGTTTCTCCTATTCCCTTCTCTGCCCAGGATTCCAGGAAAAAGGAAGCAACGCCCCTTTTTCTCTGGCCCACACAGTCGATTCGAATCGCAAGTGGCAGATGGGATTCCGTGTCCGTTCGTTCGGGCTCCGGCGGGTCTAACGAAGATCTAACCATGGAAACGACGAACACCCGCATTGGTATGCTATATTTGGCTTGATTGTAGGGCCTCGGTAGGTTACAATGTCCGCATCGCAGCGGGTGGGGTGCGACACTTATTGAATCGTTCCAAGTAGATCCCGTTATGACGGACCTGGGGCGGGGGCCGCTTCGGGGTTCCGTCGGTCATTCCCCTTAATCTTCAAAGGAGATGCCATGACTCGGTACATGCTTCTGGTCGTCGGCCTTCTGAGCGCCTTGCTCATGGGGGCCTGCGTTGAAACCGGGACCGAGCCCGTCACCACGGACATCCAAGGCACGCTGTCGGCGTCCAAGGGTGCCCCCAAGAAGGGCACGGATCCGATCGCCAAGATCGCGATCGACAACGGATTTGACGAACTCGTAGCGGCGCTCGGCTACGTTGACGACGAGCTGGGCACCGGATTGGTCGATATGTTCCTGTACGGCAAGGACCAGTATACGGTATTCGCACCGACCGACGAGGCCTTCGAGAATCTCTATGGTCTGCTCAGTTCCGTTCTCGGAGTGACCATCGACGAGATTACCGATGTCCCGGCACCCGTCGTCCTCGACGTTCTCCTCTACCATGTGGCAGAGGGTCGTCGTGCCGCCAACAGCGTGGTGCCGCCGGTGAACGAACGCACGATCACCCCGCTCCTCGATGAACCGTTCTTCGTTCGTACGGATGGGACGATTCGAGACGGTCTCACAGGGGTACGCGGGGTTGACGCCGCGATCGTCACGCCGAATATCTCGGCGAGCAACGGCATCATCCACGTGATCAGCGAGGTCATCGTGCCCCCCTCGGTGGTGGCTGCGCTGACGAGCTAGAAAGCGTCTCGAGATCGATTCGCGAAAGCAGGCGTCGGGCCTCCGCTGGCCCGGCGCCGCTTTGTTTTCCGGGAGGTCGCGACGAAGCTCGACGCGTCACGTGCGCTGGCGCGGACATGCAGACGGTCCCCGGGGCGTCAGCGGAGAACGTTAGACATACCCGCGTTCCCGCGACATCGCGAGTACAAGAAAAGGGACGAAGGATCGAACGTATCGAGAACATCCTCGATTCAAATCGGAAGTGGCAGATCCAGTGGCAAACGAGATTGACGCAGCAACACGTAACCTATAGATATGTACGGTGCCCCGAGACGACTAGAACGTCCGACACGCGCGTTAGGGATTCTTGTCGGAGGCCTCGCGTGAGATTGGGGAAACCGAGATCTGTGCGCGCGTGTCCAGCTCGTGCGCCTTACGACCGCCCCGCGCAAGCGGCAACTCGGGCGATACCCTTTGGATCATAATCCTGGCCATCTCCACACAACGACCGCCGAGCGCCGCGGCTCCCTCATGAAGTCGCTTGGAGCGCTGGACATAACGCGTGTTGTTCTCCATGTCTTCCGCGCTCCATCCCCGCGAGTGTGCGATGTAGGGAACCCGTTTCGCAACCAAGACTCTCCGCCGCGTGTTTCAAGGCGCTGTCGAGCAAATCGTCCGACGTGCTGTATCGAGGATGTTCGGCCGTCATGCCCGTTGTCGAGATACCCAGGACTCGGATTGGCCCTTCCTCACGGTGCGGCGCGCGCCCGCTTGGAGTTCGCGGCAGCTCGCACAAGGACGCGCCCGTTCACGACCCACACGTCGTAGGCGGGCAATGCGTCCTCTTCAAAACCTGGCTCGCCTATACCCTTCCGGCCATGGAATTTCCAGTAGTGCCACGGGCATACGACATAGTCCCCGTCCAGTAGAAACCCGGCAACGGCAAAATCGCGCCCATTGCGTTTCGTTCCGCATACTCCGGCATGAAATGCCAGTACACGCCGCGCACGTACTCGCGCCACCCGAGAATCTGCCGCACAAATCCTTCCACCGCCGGCAACGGGGCTTGCCGGCTTGCGTAAGCTTTCACTGCCGCCGCGATCACCTCCGGCGGGTCGAGCAACTTGAGGTTGAGAGCCGCGCTGATTCGCGAGTGGTACAAAACCGGCTCGCCCGTCCACATCGCGTCCTCGTACCGGCCGAAGTCCGGTAACCGGTTCGCGATGAAATCCTCCAAGGCCTTCTGCGCCTGCCAGCGCGTCACCGGCCAGTCGAATCGCCGCAAGCTGCCGGGATGGTTCGTGAAGTTCCTCTCCACCAACTCCAACACCTCGCGCGTCACCGCATCAGGCTTGAACGCTTGTGGGGCCGGCACCTTTCCCGGCGCCGCTTTGCCGAAGCTGCCCCGGTTCTCCGTGTCATAATTCCACGTGCCGCCGACCGGCTTGTCGCCGTCCATCAACACGCCGTGCTTGCGCCGCATCGCCCGGTAGAACAACTCCATCCGCAACTGCCTCCGTTCGCCGGCATGCGCCGCAAACTCCTCATGCGAACACAGGAAATGCCGGTCCGATCGAATCTCCAACCCCGGCACCGCCCACCGTAATTCTTCGCGCACCCGCCACTCGCCCGGCTCGACGACGATGACTTTCGCCGGCTTCAGATGAGAGATCGAACGCGCGAGTTCCATGGTAAGAGTGGAATCAGTCAGCTCCGTGTAGTGCACCGTGAAACCGCGGTTGCGCAACTCGTCGCGGAAATGCCGCATTGCCGCGAAGAAGATGGCAATGCGGGCCTTGTGCGACCAGACGTGCGTCGCTTCGCCGGTCACCTCCGCCATCCAGACGGCGTCCTGCTTTGGGTCGAAGCCGTCGAAGGCAATTGAGTCACCGTTCAACTGATCACCCACGATGAGGACGATGTGTCGTGGCTGAATCTTGGGATGGGAGTTCATCGCAC
>CAZYCB010000514.1:0-2228 GCA_964645735.1 uncultured bacterium
ACGCCTTCGTTTCACAGACGACCAACGCCGTCGATTAGCGGCGAAAGGGAAGCCTCTGGGCCGAAAAGTGTTGCGCCAGATTGCCACCATCGTCACGCCCGAGACAATCCTCGCGTGGCACCGCAAGCTGATCGCCGCCAAGTGGACGTATCCTCGAAAACGAGTGGGTCGGCCCGGCGTCATGAAGGAGATCCGAGAGCTGATTGTCCGAATGGCGGAGGAAAACCCGAGCTGGGGATATGCACGGATCCAGGGCCAGCTGAAGCACCTGGACCATCGCGTGGCTCGGAGCACGATTGCCAAGGTCTTGAAGGAACACGGGATCAAGACCTCTCCTGATCGACCGATGAGTTGGGCGACGTTCATCAGGGCGCACGCACATTTGATCGCGGCCGCCGACTTTTTCACGACCGAGGTGTGGACGGTTCGCGGGCTGATCAGGCACTTTACGTTATTCGTCGTCGACGTCGCCACCCGACGAGTTCACATCGCGGGCACCACAGAGAACCCGACCTCGGCGTGGATGGAACAGATGGCTCGGAATGTGACGGATTGCGAGGAGGGCTTCCTAACGGGGAAGCGCTTCCTGATCCTGGATCGAGACGCGATCTTCTCGCCGCGGTTCAAGTCGATCTTGGACGACTCCGGCGTCGAGATTCTGCTCACGGCTTACCAGGCGCCGAACATGAACGCGTACGCCGAACGTTTCGTGAGATCGATCAAGTCCGAGAGTCTCGATCAGATGATCTTCCTGGGGCGAGAGTCGCTCGTCCGAGCCATTGCTGAGTACGCGGCTCACTATCACGAGGAGCGCAGTCATCAGGGCATCGGGAACGTGCTGGTCAACGGGGCGGAGCCTCAAACCGACGGGAATGTCGAGATGAAGGAGAGCCTGGGCGGGTTGCTCAAGTACTACTATCGGGAGGCGCCATAGCTCGATCGAGCGTTCGGATACTACGGGATTAAGAACATGAAAGGCATGTTATAATGGATTCAGCCCAACTGCAAAGATGCCAACGTGGACGGAAGTTTCGGAAGACACAGGAGGCAAGTCTTGCAAGCACACATTTCTATTGTGTTTCATTTACCTGAGGCTCTTTTCTTCTGGACCGTCTACGTTTGGGTTTCCGTTTCAGAGTTCTTTTTTATCCGCAAGTCTGTACGGTCGCCGTCGTATTCGCAGGATGCAGGTACGCTTCGTTTAATCATGATGGGGAATCAGGTGGCCATGTGTGCTGGTTTCGCTGCGTCTTTTCTACCGTGGTTTGTAACACCTTGGCCAGGCATCTCCTTCATTTTCGGTACGTGCATGCTGTTTGGGGGAGGTATTCTGAGGCGTGTTTGTTTTCGGATACTTGGGAAGTACTTCACGGGATCTGTTATCGTTAGTTCGGATCAACCTGTTATCGAACATGGGCCTTATCGCTTGGTGCGTCATCCGTCATACACCGCTTATTTCATGATCTTCATAGGTACTGGTATCGCATTGGGCAACTGGCTCAGCGTAGTTATTCTCTTTGCTGTGCCCTGTTTCGTTTTCACGCGACGTGTTCAAGCGGAAGAGAAAGCCTTGCTCGAAACGATCGGCGAACCATATCGTGCCTACATGTCTCGTACCAAGCGCTTCATTCCGTTCTTGGTGTAATCGGCCTGATTGAACGATCGGGGACATGGGTGGCAGAGTAATCTGGGGACATCGGTGGCACGCGGGCTGCTGGGCACCCCGTGCGCCGGCCCGCTGAGGACAGCCGACGCAGCCGTTAGGCATAAGACCGGAGCGTATATGATTTTGGTACACGAGTGGATTCGATCAGCTTTAGCAATGGCCAAATCAGTCCCCGACGTGGAAGGCCCGCCTGGCGTTGTCCATCGAGACAGATCACGCCGCTTCGTGGAAGCAATGGGCAAGTTTGCCCGCGACAACGCCGAGAGCGATTCAAAACGTGTATTAACCAAGCATTATCCAGAGAATCGTCAAGAGTTTGGCGTAGTGTCCGACAACTCGATCGCAATTCAGCGCAACCACTTGCCGAAGCTCTGATATAGCCGCCGCATGACTGACACCATCCATCTTCAGCTCCTCCTGGCCACGTTCGCTGGCCGGGGTGGCGACTTCGAAGCGAGGGGATTGTTAAGACCCGGGAGCGACTCGGCGGGCTACTCAAGTACTACAATCGGGGGCAGCTTGAGATGGGCGTGACGCCGATCCTATTTTCGGACACTACGGG
>CAZYCB010000515.1:0-28633 GCA_964645735.1 uncultured bacterium
CAGATTCTCCTCCGCTGCGGCGAGCCGGACCTCGACGACATACGGGTGTGAAAAAGCTGCCGCACCTTTTCTTTCCCCGATCGTACTCGCCCGACTTCTCGCTGCGGTCCCCTTTTTCCCCAACCTGGCATACGAATTGCCGTTTGCCCCGGCGGCGGGCAAATCGGTGGACGATTTCGACCCACCTGAGCAACGTTCGGTAATCACCCTTCGTCCTAACTCATTGTCATCATGAGCATTTTCGGCGGCCGCCCCGCGTACCCGAAGGACCGCGACCTGGTAAGAGTCGTGGAGGCCGCGGCGTCGCGTCTGGCCGCGAAGCTCGAATCCCTGGATATCTCCCCGCTCGACCTTTCGGTGGAAACACGGACCCTGTTCGGCGATCCGCGCGGACGGCTTCGGTCGCACATCGAGCGCTGCGCCCATGTTTTCGCGTGGTCGCTCCCGCGGGACGAGAAACCGTTCAGCGATCTCTCTCTCATCGCCTTCGCCGACGGCCCGGGCTTCTTTTCTCTCCTCGCGAAGGAATGCTCCGTCGGCACCGTCGTGTACCACGACTCGAGCGATGTTCTCCGCTGCGATGCGAAGGCGATCGCCGATGCTCTCGGGAACACAGCGGATTACTACGTATTCGGCGGCATCGAAGAACTCGAATTCATCACCGATCGGTACGCGATTTCGTGCGATGTGTTCGTGTCGAGCGACGCAGGCGGGCAGATGGAAAGACTGAGCCCGTTCCTCGACACGGTTTCCCGGCTCACGGACGGCGCGATGTCTTTCGGACTCGGTGTCGACAAGAAGGCGTTCTCGAAAACGGCGAGAGAGCAGCGCGTGACACCGTCGTCTCGCTTCTGCGACGCGCTCGCCCGCATGGGGTTCCGCATGAGTCTCGTTCGCGGATACGCGAGTAATTTTCCCCAGGGAGTCCCCCGGTGCGTGGCCGATTTGCTCGATCGGGCTGTTCTCCTTGCCCGAGGGCAGACGCCGGGCAACATCGTTCGGGCGACCGATTCGCTCGTTCTCTGTGGATCGAGACCTTCCAGCCGGAAGGCACCGAACCACGGAAAACCCGCGGACCAGACCGCCGGCACACCCCGGGAATCTGACAAAGTTCTGGTCGGTTAGCCGCGTTCACCCTCTTGTGCTAAGCAATTTCTCCAACCGCCCGTCCTCGCGCGAAACGCCTTCTCTGTGGCATGTTTATTGCGCCTCTGCAGGAGTCTCCTTTCTATCTCGACGGCGGCTGTACACTCCGGATTTCGTCCTGTCGCGCTCCGTGAACGATCTTGGAGAGAGCGGCGCGATTTGGAGCTTGATTTCACGGCCGTCGTTTCGGCAAGATTGGCGGCCACAGACACGGGCGACTCCCGAGAGCTTTGTGACGCAGCGACGCGCAGGTCCCGCAACGGAGAGGTTGGGGCCGCGCATGCCCCGACATCTCGAGCCAAGGAACACAATTTGACACGCGTGAAGCCTCAAGACCAAAAGCACCGGGCGCGGATCCGGCGGTTCGAAAGGGACATCGAACGCGGGCTCGCTCCGATCGCCGACCTCGAAGGCATAGAGGCCGTCGTCGGCATCCCGTTCTACGACGAGGACGACACCCTCCCCGGCGTCGTCCGGACGGCGCAGCGCGGTCTCGAACAAGCGGGCCTCGCCGGCAAGTCCATCGTGATCTTCGTAGGGCCGGACGGGGGCGAAGACGCCCTCAATGCCGCGCTCGACGAGGGCCATCGAAGTGACGCAATCCCCGTTCATGGATTTCTTCACACCCGGGGTCAGGGCGGCCGGGGGTGCTGCGGCCGTTCCGTCCTCGAAGTAGCCTCGCGGCTCGGTGCATCGCTCCTTCTCCTGCCGCCGGACATCAGTCCGCAGGCCCAGGGAGCGGCCATCGCCGGCCAAGGCTTCTCGCCCGCCTGGATCGGGCGGCTTCTCGAACCGATCCGCGAGCACGAGCACGATCTCGTGCTCCCGCGCTTCAGCCGCGATCCCCTGTCGCGCGCCGTGGAAGCGTTTCTCACGTACCCGATCGTCACTGGGGTCTTTGGTTTCCGCCTTCGCCAGCCGACGCCCGGGGTTCACGCGATGTCGCACCGTCTCGTCCGGTCGTGTCTTTCCGCAAGCGACTTCTGGTCGGAGGACGTGGGATCGTACGGATTCGATCCGTGGCTCGTCACGCACGTGCTCGTCGAGGATCTCGCCATCTGCGAGGTCCCGCTCGGCGCCACGGCGTTCAAGCACAGAGCGGGCAAGCTCAAACCGGCGTTTCGCGAGGTGACCCACTCGCTTCTCTCGCAGGTGGTCCGTCACAGCAAGGCATGGCTCGACAGACCCGATCCCGTGGCGGCGCCGTGGGTCTCCGGGGCGTACCTCGAGGTGATGACTCCAAGGTTCTCGATCGAACCCAACGAGATCCTCCGCCGTTTCAAATTCGAGTTCAACCATTTCGATCAGACGCTGGTTTGCGAAATCGTCACCGACGAGTTCAGGAAACGAATGGAGCGGCTGGCCGATCACGGCCTGGTCGAAGACGCGCTCACCGCGGAGGATTGGATCGCGATCCTTCGCCAGTTCATTCTCGCATTCAAGTTCGAAAAGCGGTTTCACCCGGACGATATCGTCGACGCCCTCTTCCCCTTTTTCCTGGCGAGGATTGCCGGCTACATTTTCGAAATACGGAAGATGGAAGAGGACCTCACCGCCGGCGACCGTCTCGATCCGATCACCGTGGAAGGTTTCGTGAGGCACCACGCCGAACGGATCATCGACCGCCAGGCGGATACCTTCGTCGCCACCTGGCCGGAGTTTCGCAAGGACTGGCGGGAACGCCAGGCCGAGAGGGCGACGTACCTGCCGATGCTCGGTGCGTGGGAATTCGTCCCCCACGTCAGGGTGATCGTCCCGCAGGAGCTCGAGAAGCCGACCGGAGAGAAAGTTCACGCGCGTGACATCTACCTCCAGCTCATCGATCGCTACCGGAGCGAGTTCACCGAGTTCATACACGAGCACCTCGGTTTCGAAGGCGTGGCCGAGTCTTCGGAGGTTCTCTCGCGAGTCCAGGGACTCATGAGCACGCTGGACTGGGCGCTCGAAACGAAACTTTTTCCGTACAACCTCGTCTCGATGGAAGGCACAGAGAGGATGACCAACGAGGTCATCGACGCCTTCGCTGTCGGCACTCCGCGGCGGAGCAACGGCTCGCCGGCCGATGACATGACGGGACACACCTTCCAGCTCACGCCCGAGGCAGCCGAGAGATTGATCAGGCAAGCGCCGCCGCGCAATCTTATCATGCAGCTCGGATGCGGCAATGTGGCGGAGCTCTTGAGACAGATGGACGCGCGCGAAGCGCTGGGCATGGCGTCCTGGACGGACCGGCAGCTCTATCTCGAACAGGTGCTCGACATTCTCGAAAAGGACGCGGAGCCCAGGTGGTTCCACCTCGCTCCCCTGCGATCCGTGATCGTCGATCCAAACCGGTTCTTGAACCTCACGGAGCTTCGCGGGATCACCGCCCTCGCCCGTCTGGTGGGATGCGTGATGATCGGGTGCATGCAGAAGGGATGGGGCGGCGAGTATCCCAAACTGTGGTTCCTTCTCAACCTCGTCAAGACGATCGTCGGCGTCGAGGTGTTCTCGGACGTATGGCAGCGGTTCGCCCGCGAGAAGAGCGATTTCGGCAAGCGCTTGGGCGCGTCGATTCGCGAGCACTGGGGACGCGACGTGCTCTCGGCTCACAACGCTTTCGAAAATCAGCAGCAGCGAATCGTCGTCGCACGGCTCATGCGATTCGCCGAAGAGCTCGAGGAACGCCCCGGGAAAGCGGAAGCCGCGCGCCTTTTGACAACGGTGGCGAGCGTCTACCATCTCTCGATCACGCTTCCCGACAACACGTTCGTGCCGCTCTCGGCGTGGACATGGACGGGCTTCAGCAGTCGCGGGGGATTCGGAACGCCGACACCCCTTTCCTCTCTCGTCGAGCGCGATTGGGCCACGCAGGACTTTCTCGCACGCTACTTGGAAGCAGCCGGCCTCGGAGACGAAGAGACGATCAACGAAGCGATCTACCATATGATCGGCGAGGGCCGCGAACCGGAGAACCTCTGGGACGAGATCCTCGGCTTGTCCTCCGAACCCGACGAACTCCTCGTCCGCCAGAGCGTGAGCACCACGCCCCCTCCCGCCGCGAGGCTCGAACGGCCGGTCGACAAACCCATTCTCGAACCGATTCGCAAACACACGTGGGAATCCCGTTACGTGTTGAACGCGGCGGCGGTGAGACTCGACGGGACGATCTACATTCTCTACCGCGCCTTCGGAAAGGACGAGATCTCGCGGATCGGCCTCGCCTGGACCAAGGACGGCATCCATATCGATGGCCGGCTCGACCAACCCGTCTTCTACCCGCAGGACGACACCGGCCCCGACTCTGCAGGGACCGAAGACCCGCGTGTGACGCTCATCGGCGACCAGCTCTACATGCTCTACACCGCCTGGGACAGGAAAGTCCCCCAGATCGCCATGGCGTCGATACCCGTCGACGCATTCATCCATCACGAATTCGACAAGTGGGAACGGCACGGATTGGGTTTCCCGGGTTTGCCCAACAAGGATGCCGTCCTGTATCCTGAGAAGTTCGACGGCCACTACATCGTGTACCACCGCATCGATCCCGACATGTGGATCTCGTATCTGAAAGAGCTCAAGTGCCCGTGGCCCCGGACGGGGCAGAAGATCGTGACGGGACCGAGGCCGGGGATGATGTGGGACGGCATTAAAGTCGGCGCAGGCGCGCAGCCGATCAAGACGAAATACGGGTGGCTCAACATCTATCACGGCGTCGATTACGAGAGGACGTATCGGCTCGGCGTGCTGTTCATGGACCTCGCCGATCCGTCCACCGTGATCTACCAGTCTCCGAACCCGGTTCTGGAGCCCGAGACGTCGTACGAAATCGGAAGAACAGGCGAGAAAGAGTACTGGGTGCCTCACGTCGTATTCACCTGCGGGGCGGTTCCCGCCGTTGACAAAGACATCATCGATCTCGACGACGAGATACTCGTCTACTACGGGGCGGCGGACTCGGCCATCGGCGTGGCCAAAGGACGTCTTCGCGACCTCGTTCCAACGCTCGCCGAGGAACACGACGGGTAGATAGTGCCCCGGCACAGAGGATTCGGATGTCCGCAAATTCATTTTCAGGCAGCCCCACGTCATTCCCCCACGATGCCCGCGTCGCGATAGTCGTCGCGCACCCCGATGACGAGACACTTTGGGCCGGGGGATTCATCCTCCAACATCCCGCGTGGGACTGGACGATCGTCGCCCTCTGCCGGCGGAGCGACTCCGACCGGGCCCCCAGGTTCGCCCAGGCGCTCGCACGCTACGGCGCCCGCGGCGGGATGCGCGACATGGATGACGGACCGGATCAGGCTCCGCTCGACGCCGCCGAGGTGGAGCGCGAAGTGCTCGGCGCTCTGCCCCCCGCGCGCTACGACCTCGTTCTCACGCACGGGCCGCGGGGAGAATACACGCGTCACCTGCGGCACGAGGAAGTATCGAGCGCGATCTCGCGCCTCTGGAAAGACGGCCGGATCGCCGCCGCCGAGCTGTGGATGTTCGCCTACGATGACGCCGGGAGGCGGCAGCTGCCCCGTGCGATCGAACACGCCGATTTTACGGTGGAGCTTCCCTCCGATGTATGGAAGGAGAAGTTCCGCATTGTGACAGAGCTGTACGGCTTCGCCCCAGATAGCTGGGAAGCGGAAGCGACACCGCGCGTCGAGGCGTTCTGGCGCTTCTCGAGCGCGAAAGACATCGACCGCTGGCTTGCCCGAAAGGAACCACAGGCATGAAAGTGTTAGTGCTCTACGATTACCCGCCGCCGCCGGCGGGGCTGGCGACTCAAGGCGATCTTCTATTCAAAGGACTCAAGGAGATTGGAGTCGATGTTCACGCCGCTCACTTCGAGTCCGCGCAAGAAAAAGAGTGGTACTATCGATGGTTCGCTCCCGACGTCGTCGTCGGCATCGGATACTGGGGCCACACGCCGCACATCGTTCTCCATCCGAAACGGTACGGCATCCAGGCCGTGCCCTGGCTCGTCGCCGACGGGTACGTGGCGAACTACCACGAGATGCTCAACTCACTGCCGCTGATACTCACCACGTCGAACTGGGTCAAGGAGGTGTACGTGCGGGACGGGCTCTCCGGCAAAAACGTGGAGATCCTCCCAGTGGGGTGCGACACCGACACGTTCATCCCGCGCGACAAGAGCGACCCCCGCGTGGCCACGGTGCGCGAGGCCCTGGGTGTCGCGCCCGATCAGATCATGATACTCACCGTCGGAGGCGACGCCGCGTCCAAAGGGGCGCAGGAGGTGATGCAGGCGCTCGCGCTCATCGACACGCAGGCCCCGGATTGGAAGTACGTGTGCAAGGTATGGCCGCAGCCGCGCACGCAGCAGCAGAACGAGCAGGACCATCAGCTCGCCGAACACCTCGGAATCGAGAAGAACGTCGTGTACGCGACGAACATCATCTCGCGCACTTTCATGCCGTATCTGATCGCGGCGTGCGACATCTACGCGGCTCCGTCGCGTCTCGAAGGGTTCGGGATGCCCCAGGTGGAAGCCGGGGCGTGCGGCAAACCGGTCATCGGCATCAAGGCGATGGCCATGCTCGAGACGCTCGTTCACGGGGAAACGGCGTTTCTCGCCGACGTCGCCGTGGAAGTCCGCCTCCGTGAAGCCGTCGTTGGCGAAGCCGAAGGATACCAGGCGGGACACCGCGTCGTGTTTCAGTCGCCCCGCACCGTGGACTACCGCGCCAGCGTGCCGGACATCGCCGCCCACCTGCTGAACCTCATGAAAGACGCCGAGCTGCGAAAGCGCATGGGAGAAGCGGGGAGGCAGCGGGCCGTTGAGAATTACGATTACCGCGTTGTGGCGCGGAGCTTCGTGCGCATCGTCTCCGAAAGGCTGGGCATCACCTAAAATGAGGGACACGGAAAAAGCATCGGTGCAGCGCGCCAAGGAAGCCGCTGTCGAAGTTCTCCTTCACAACAACAGGGGCGACTACTTCGGCCTCCCGAGGACGGCAGGATGGGGATATCCCGAGCCGTATACGAGAGACCTCATGCTCTCTTCGCTCGGGGTGCTGGCGAGCGGGAACGAGACGCTTCGCGAGTCGCTCCGCCGCGTGCTCATCGCACTCGCCGAACACCAGACGCCCTTGGGACATGTGCCCGGGCTCGTCCACGACCCCGAGGACCTGGGGGCGAGCGACACGACGCCGCTCTTCCTCATCGGGCTCTCGAATTACAGAAAGGCCGTTTCCGAAGAGAGCTTCCTCGAGCAAGCTGCCGAGAAAGCCCTCACGTGGATGATGTACCAAAGTCCCGACGACCGGGTCTTCGTCGGTCAACAGCCCACGAGCGATTGGCGCGACGAACAGTGGGTGCCGGGCTACGGGCTTTACGTGAATGCCCTCGCGTACATCTTCCTCAGGGCGTACGGTCAGAACGAACGGGCGGAGACACTCAAGAGACTCATCAACGGTTTCGTCATCACGACACCGTGGAGGCCTCCCCACGTGCACGAGGGGCTCAACATCCGCGGCAAACCCTACTACGCTTTCTGGTCGTACAAAGTCCACAGCAGCGATCGTTTCGACCTCGTCGGAAACTCGCTTGCGATTCTCTCCGGCATCGCCTCACCCTATCGCTCGAGGTCGATGGTCAACTGGATCGAGAGGGAATGCGATACGCTGCGCCAGAAGGGTCTCCTCGACGTCCCTCTTCCGCCCGTTTTCTTTCCCTACATCACGAAACGCGACGCCGACTGGAAACCCCGCTACGAGGTCTACAACCGCCCCGGCGACTACCATAACGGCGGCGTATGGCCGTTCGCCTGCGCGCTGTATGTCGCGGCGACGGTGGCTGCCGGCTTTTATCGCCGCGCGGAAACACAGCTCGTCGCGCTCACGGAGCTCGTTCGCCGCTCGCGCCGCGGAGATCTGGAATTCGGATTCAACGAATGGATCAAGGCGCAGACGGGAGCCCCGTCGGGACAGGACTGGCAAACGTGGTCGGCTGCGATGTATCTCTACGCGGCGCAGTGTGTGGAGAAAAGATCGACGCCCTTCTTCGACGACATCCGAAACTCTGGCCGCTAATCCGAAAACGCGCTGCGACTGGCAAGACGTGCGCCGCAGGGTCGTTGAGAACCCTCCAGCGCGCACACGAACTTCCTTTCCGAACTTCATCCCTGAATCGGCTTCTGATGGTTCTCGATGCCCGCCAGACGGTGAAGCGTCGCGAGAGCGATGAGGCAGTACACCGTCGCTTCCGTTCCTTGGTTCCGGTTCAAACCGCTCGCCGTAATCGCGTCGTGGCAGCCTCCCGTCGTCAGCTCGTAGAGCGCCGCTCCCTTTCTGTTCACGCCGAGGAACCAATCTGCGGCGTTCCGGATCGGCATCAAGAGCGACGGATCGCGAACCTCGTAGTAGACCGCGCCGAGCGCTTCGATGAACGTAGCCGCTGACGTGGGGAGCTCCTCCTCGTCGGGGTTGTCCCCCGGCTTCAGAAAAACCGTTCCATCGCAGGTCACCTCGAGAAGCTCGCGCACCATCCGCTGGCTCTGTTCCTTCAAATCGGCACGGCCGAGTGAAGACGCCGCGACTGCCAGCGCCTGGACGGCGACGGGCCAATCGGGCGCGTTCCATCTGTCCCACCAGCCCTCGGCCTTGCAGCTTTTCGCCACGATCTCCGCGTGTCTCGAGAGGTACCGGCGCACGTCGGACGCCCCGGGGAAACGCGTGAGGTAGTTCGTCGCGCCGAGCACCGCGTAGCTCGCCGCTTGAGGGGAGGCGAGGTCGGCGTGTGGCAGAAGCTCCTGAAAAAGATCGTTCGCCGCCGTGGCAAAAACGTCCGGACTGTGACTCACCACGTACCCCAACGCCCAGACCGCCTTCCCGATCGCGATCTCGGACGCTTGGCCGGTTCGGACGCGCGTATAGTCGAGCCCTTCGGCAACGTTTTTCCCCGTTCCGATGAGCATCTGCACGAGACCGATGCAGGTCTCGGCGAGCCGCGCCGCCGCTTTGTCCGCGAACGTCTTGTAGTACTTGACGCTCGCCACGAGCGCGCCCGCCGCGTCCTCGAGCTTGTACCCGAAGGCCCAGTCGGGAATCGTGTGGCGGGCGTGGTGTGCCGGACCGGTGTCGTCGCTCAGCCTCAAGAGGTGATCGAGCTTCGGGAGCGGCAGACTGGAGACGGCGAGAGCGTGCCGCGTGTCCGAAGCCGCAGGCACCACTTTTGGTATGCGGCTTCGCGCTTCGTCGAAGAGCTTTACGTAGGCCGCGGCCACGGAGGACCACGTCATGTTGCGACAGTACAAGTAGGCCCTTTTGCGCGTGGCGCTGAGAAGCACTTCGTCATCGAGAAGCGCGGTTACCGCGTCGGCCAAGGCTTTGGGATCCCGCATGGGAACGAGAAGCCCTCGTCCATCCGCAAGAAGTTCCTCGGCGTGCCAGTACGGTGTGGACACCACCGCCTTGCCGCTCCCCATACAGTAGGAGAGCGCGCCGCTTGTCACCTGCTCGATGTTGAGATACGGGGTCACGCATATATCCGCTGCGCCGATGTATTCGAGCAGCTCGTCGAGGTCGACGAACCGCGGGTGGAAGAGCACGTTCTTCTCGAGCCCCAGCTCGCGCACGCGGCGCTGGAGGCCCAGGCGATACGCCTCCCCCTCGTCCGCCACGACATTCGGATGCGTCGCACCGAGTATCAGATAGGTGGTCTCGGGGTGCCTCTCGACGACGGCGGGAAGGGCCTCGATCATGTACTCGATCCCTTTGTTCCTATGGAGCAGTCCGAACGTGAGAAGAATACGCCGGCCTTCGACGCCGAACTTGTCCTTGTAGTAGTTGGGGTCGATAAAAGGAACATCGTGTATTCCATGCGGAATGAGGACGATCTTCTCCTCGTCCACTTCGTAGATTGTCTTGAGAAAATCGACCGCCCTCTGACTCATCACGACGACTTTCGCCGCATGGGCCGTGATCTCCATGAACACTCTCTTCTGGACGGGGTCGGGATCTTTCACCACGGTGTGACACGTCACGACGAGGGGCCGGGTAAGGTCGCGAATGAGCGTGAGGAGATTGGACCCCCATTCACCGCCGAATATCCCGTACTCGTGCTGCAGGCTGATGACGTCGACGCGGCTGAAATTGAGAAAGTCCGCCGCCCGCGAGTAGTCCACCTGGTAATCCTGCCGCACTTCGAATTTCACACGGTCCGGATAGGCGTAGCCTTCAGGTCTGTTGTTCATCGCCGTCACGATGACCGGCTGGTCCTTGCCCGCTTGCCGGGCCACGGCTTCCGCAAGATCGTACGTAAACGTGGCGATGCCGCACATGCGGGGAACATAGTTGCCTACGAAAGCAATTCCCCGTGAACGCTGCAGAGTATCGACAGGCCGAAACATCCTTTACCTCCTTCACGCTTTGCGTGTCGCGATGAGGGCCATTATAACGCAATCGCCTCCCCGCCAACAATCTGTTATCATCGTTGTCATCAGGGAGGTTTCTATGAAGCTGCGCGCATTCGTTGCGTGTGCGTCGTTCGTCGCGACGATGACCACGGCGCAGGCGTGGTCCTGCACGAATCTCATCGTGACCCGGGGTGCTTCGGCCGATGGCTCCGTAATGGTCACCTACACCTGTGACGGCGAGTTTCACCCCCACCTGCGGTACGACCCGCCCATGGACTACGGTCCGGAAGACTACCTCGAAATCAAGGACTGGAGCGACAGTGTCCGCGGAAAGGTGAAGCAGGTCCCGCACACGCACGGAGTCGTTTACCTGATGAACGAACACCAGGTCGTCATTGGCGAAACGACTTTCGGCGGGCGCAACGAGCTCGAGAATCGCCAGGGGCTCCTGCACTACTGGACGCTGATGCGCCTCGCCCTCCAGCGGGCGAAGACGGCGCGCGAAGCCATCGAGGTGATGACAAACCTCGTCGAGGAATACGGTTACGCGGATACCGGCGAATCTTTTTCCATCGGGGATCCCGACGAGGCGTGGCTTATGGAGATGATCGGACCGGGACCCGGCTGCAAGGGGGCCCTGTGGGTGGCGCGCCGCGTGCCCGACGGTTACGTATGCGCCCACGCTAACGCGTCGCGCATCAGCACGTTTCCCCTCCACGATCCCAAGAACTGTCTCTACGCCCCGAACGTGATTTCGTTCGCCGTGGAGAAAGGGTACTACGATCCGGCCTCGGGCAAACCGTTCAGCTTCCGCGACGCGTACAACCCTCCCCATCCCGAAATGCTCCGCTACGCGGCCACACGCGTGTGGAGTCTTTTCAGACGAATCGCTCCTTCGAAAGAGTGGCCATCCGCCTACCATCGAGGGATCGAAGGGGCGGAACCTCATCCGCTGTGGATCAAACCGGACAAGAAACTCTCCCTCGCTGATGTTTTCGCGCTCATGCGCGATCACTACGAGGGAACGGAATTCGACATGACCGTGGGAATCGATGCGGGCCCGTTCGGCACTCCCCACAGGTCCCGTCCGATCACATGGGAAGTGGACGGCGTGAAGCACGCCTGGGAACGTCCGATATCGACCCAGCAGACCGGCTTCTCGTTCGTCTCGCAGTCGCGCGCGGGCCTGCCCGACGCAGTCGGCGGTTTGCTGTGGTACGGCGTGGACGATACGTATACCACGTGCTACGTCCCGCTCTACTGCGGCATCGTGTCGCTCCCCCCGGCTTACACTACGGGAAGTCTGGGGAAGTTCTCGTGGGAGTCGGCGTGGTGGGTGTTCAACTTCGTCGCGAACTACGCCAATTTGAGATACTCGTACATGATCGGAGACATACAAGCGGTGCAGTCGGAGCTCGAAGGCAACTCCATGGCGCTCCAGCCGGAGATCGAAAAGACCGCCGTGGATTTGCACAGGAAAGACCCCGAGTTGCTCCGGCAGTTCCTCACGGATTATTCGCTCGGCCGCGCCGCGGCCACGGTCTCCCGCTGGCGTTCGCTCGGAGAGTATTTGATCACGAAATACAACGACGGGTACATCCAGGACGAGAAGGGAGAACCCCAGGAGGTTGGTTATCCTGACACCTGGCTTCGCAACGTGACGCGTTCCCGTCCGGGACAGTTCGAGATCCCCAAGTGGGGCGACGCCGAGAAGCAGAAAGATCTGCTGGATTAGTCGGGCGAGATGTTTTGGGGGGGCGGTGCAGGGTCTTCTCAGACCCTTAGCGGGAGCGACCAGAGGATCGCCCGCCCCCAGGCGTGAAGCCGAGGGAAGCGGAGCTCAGGGTCTGAGAAGACCCTCCACCGCCCCCGGCAGCTCTAGTGCTCGGGGTATCTATCGGCTTCGACGAAGTAGAACACCGATCTCCCGCCCTCTTTTTCCTCGATCACTTCCAAATACCCCTCACGAGGGCTGTACGGATAACCGGGCTTGAGGCGCGAGAAATCCCCCGCGGCTCTGGGCTGTTCGATGGCGTCCTGAACGGTGTGGCCCGTGACGAAAACGAGGAGAGTGATGTCGTCCCGCTCGTCGATCCGCGTTTTCTTCGCCCCACCCCACTTGAACCCCAGAGCTTTGTCGATATCCGCAATCGGCGTATAAGGAGCAAACATGTAGAATTTTTCCCACTCGAGCGGCATGACGCGAATGAGGTCGAGATACACCGGAGCGCCGCTTGTCTGCTTCGAGCGAGTGATCGACGCCACGATTTCGTTCCATTTGAAGCGATCCTGGAAACGCTCACCGCTGCACCCGCCGACCGCCACCGCCGCGAGACTCACCGCGAGAGCCACGCTACGAATCGTTCTGGAACACTTGCCGTCCACTGCCTGCCTCCGACACGTTGTATTCATCCATCCGGCGCTCGCCGGGCGACGCCGCCGCGTGTCAACGCGTCCGTTCACCGCCGGTTTACCGCCCACACACCCGCGACGATGAGGCCGAGCCCCACTGCGAGGTGCCAGTCGAGTCTCTCGTTCAATATTAGCACTCCGAGCGTCACGCCCACCACGGGAATCGTGTAGGTCACGAGCGACGAGCGTGTCGGTCCCACGGCGTGGAGCAGTATGTAGAACACGAGCGACGCGACACCCGCCCCCAACACGCCAAGCCACCCCACTGCCACCCATGTGTCGGTTCGCGCAGGGATCGCGACACCCTTCCAGAGCGCGGCCACCGAAACGACCAGAACGAGAGAAAACGCCATCGAGAAGAACGCCTGTACGAGAGCGTCCACGCGGCGAAGCGAACGCCGCGCATGCACGCTCCCCAAGGCGTACGAGAGGGTGGCGAGCAGCATGGCCGCTTTGCCCATGAAACCTCCGCCGCCGGGGACCGAAGCGGCCGTCGTGCCTCCGGGACGCTGCGTGAGCACGAACACTCCGGCGAAGCCGAGGAGAAGCCCCATGACGCGTTCCGATGTGATCTTGTCGTCGTGGAGAAGGAGGTGAGCGATCACGATCGTGAAGAGAGGAACCGTGCCGTTCAGCACCGACGCGAGCGCCGAATCGATCGTCGTCTCGGCCCACGATATCGACACCCACGGGATCGCCGAACTCAGAAGACCGAGCACCGCGAGGGACACCCACGTTCGCGCTTCCCGGGGAAGGTGCGGCTTACGAATCGGGAAGAAGACGGCGAGTCCCGCCAGCCCGAAGGCCAGCCTGAACGCGACGAGCGAAAGAGGATCGATCTCGCGGACAGCTATTTTGATCCACAGGAACGAAGTCCCCCAGATGAGCGTGAGGGAGATGAAAGCCATCCAGTGCTTGAGTTTCATGGGGTCGTCATCAATCGACGTCGACGCGCTCGATCTCGCACGTGCGCGTGTCGTAAATGACAAAAGTGGATTTGCCGGTCAGGATGCCGAAAATTTCGCCCGGGTTCACCATGACGCTCTTCCCGTATGCCTCGACGCTGAACTGGTGGCTGTGCCCACCGCACACGACGTCGAATTTCTGCCCTGCGGCGATCGCCTTTCCGATGTCGTCGAAATGGTTGACGGAGAATCTCCTTCCGTCCATATCGAGCTCCGCGTACTCGCCGTGGATCGTGACCTGAGCGAATTTCCTCGCTACGTCCGCCATGCGGTGCCGATCGCCGTCGTTGTTGCCGAACACCACGTGCACCGGCCCCGAGAACCCGCGGCCGAGCTCCGCGATGACGAACGGAGAACACAGGTCCCCGAGACAGATCAGTTCGCCCGCGCCCCCGAGTTTCGCGAGTTTTTCGAGGGCGGAGCGCAGCTTGGGCACGTTGTCATGAATGTCGGAAATGATGGCGACTCGCACGATCGTACTCTCCGCGTTGTCGAAGCCGTCTGGATTCGTCACGCGTACTATAGTACAATCGCGGATCCGGTTCAACAGATGTGCCGTTCGAGCCCTTCGGAACGCCTGCCTCGCCGCCGACCCGCGGCGATGGCTGCACTTCATGGGGAGGTGTCATGAGAATCGTTACAGCGACTACCTGTCTCGCGATCACCTTGGCGCTCGTCGCGCTTTCCGGCGCGGTTTTGCGCGCCGACGACTCACGTCCGATGACCATCGATGACATCATCTACTCCGATTCGGCCTTCGACTTCGACATCTCGCCGGACGGGCGTTGGATCGTCTGGGTCAAGGCGGTCCCCGACAAGGAGAAGAAGGATGTGAAACAGAACGTCTTCTTGTCGAGCACCCGCGACACCGTCACCGTTCCGGTCACGCGGACCAGCCGGAGCGACCGCTCTCCCCTGTTTTCTTCCGACGGCAAGAGGATCGCGTTCCTGAGCACGTCCGATAAAGCGCCGACCCAGATTTACCTCTATGACCTCCGCGGAGGCGAGCCGGAAAAGCTCACCGATGTCGCGACCGGCGTGGATCGCTTTGAGTGGCGCGATTCGAAAACGATCGTCTTCGCCGCGCGAGAGGACTCGACGCTCCGCGAGCGCACGCTCGCCAAGGCGAAGGACGCCACCGTCATCGTGGCCGATCAGGAGCATTATCCCCCTGTCCGTCTTTTCGAGATATCCCTCGAGAAGAAGGTCGTCACCCGCCTCACGGGCAACGCCGGAGCGATCACCGAATTCGCCGTTTCACCCGACGGCCGCTGGGTGGTAACCAACGAAAACGTCGATGTCGACTACGAGTACGACTATAGAAATCCGCCTCTCCAGTTTCTCGTCGATCTCTCCACGGGCGCGCGCCGCGAGATCATGGCGGCTCCTTTCGTGTCGGCCCGCGATTTCGCGTGGGACGCCGCGGGCAAGGGATTCTACTGCCGGCGCCCAACAGCCACCGATTCGACGGATACGTACGTGAATATCGAGGAGCTTTACTATTTCGACGTCGAAACCGGATCGCTCGACAAGGTGGCCACAGGGTGGGAGAACGGCCTCGGGCACGCCTACGCCGTCGTCCGCGGGGGCATCGTGGCCGCGTCTGCCGACGGAGTGAGAGACCGCGTCGTTTACATGGAGACCTCGGGCCGCCGCGTCGGGATGAAAAAGACTCTGAAGGCCGGAAACGATCTCTCGATCCGCCTCCTCGCGGCCGACCGGGGCGGCAACCGGATTGTATATTCCCGCAGCGGCGCATCGAGTGCCCCCGAGATCCTAACAGCGGTAGTCGGGGCAAACGGCCTCGCCGACCAGAAGAGACTCGTCCGCGTCAACGAACTGTGGGAGAAGATCGCTCTCGCCCGGACCGAAATCGTCCGCTGGAAGGGCGCCCTCGACGATGAGGTCGAGGGCATACTCTACTACCCGCTCGGTTACGAGGAGGGCAGGAGTTACCCGCTCGTCGCGTCGATACACGGCGGACCGGCGGGAGCCGACATGGATTACTTCACGGCGAGCTGGGGGGACTACCCCCATGTCCTCGCTTCGAAGGGCACTTTCGTTTTCAACGTGAACTACCACGGCAGCGGGAACTACGGTCTCCGGTGGGTCGAGTCGATCAAAGGTCACTACTACGACTATGAGGTACCCGACATCATGACGGGGATCGACGCCCTGATCGCACGCGGTCTCGTCGACCCCGATCGTCTCGCGATCATGGGGTGGAGCAACGGGGCGATTCTCGCGATCGAGACATGTCTTCGCTCGGGCCGATTCAAGGCGTTGTGCGCGGGAGCGGGAGAAGTCAACTGGACGAGCGACTACGGCAACTGTGCGTTCGGGGCCGCGTTCGACAACGCGTACTTCGGCGGACCGCCCTGGGAAAGACCGGAGACGTACATCGACAAGTCGCCTCTTTTCCGCATGCGCGACATGAAGACGCCCACCCTCATCATGTTCGGAACGAGGGACACGTCGGTTCCCACCGAGCAGGGTTGGCAGCAATTTCGCGCGATACAGCAGATCGGCACTGCGCCGGTCCGGTTCCTCCTCTTCCCCGACGAGGAGCACGGCCTGCGGAAGCTCGCCCATCGCAAGCGTAAAGTGGAGGAAGAGATCGCCTGGCTCGACAGGTACCTCTTCGAAACTCACGCGCCCGCAAACGAGGCGTTCGACACCCTGTCGCCTCTCGCAACGGCCCTCGAGAAATCCCGGGCTTCTCGCGATGGACATCGGTACGGCCGGATCGCTGGAGGCGTCCTGGTTCCGGAAGTCGTCGCTTTCGGCGGGATGGAGGTGGGCCGGTTCGAAGTGACCCGCGCCCAGTTCAACGCCTTCCAGCCGGCGTACGACGTTCCGGCGGGCACCGAGAACTTCCCGGCGAACGGCGTGTCGTACGAGGACGCAAGGGCGTACTGCCAATGGCTCGGCGAGAAAACGGGACGCACGTTCCGACTCCCCACCGCGGACGAGATGACTCGACTCATCGAAGCGGCCAAGCCGAATGCGTCGAACGAGAACAACCTCGACCGCTGGGTGGGCTACGCGCCGACGCCCGAGGAAAGAAAGCTGCTGGAAACCAAGATATCCGAATTGGAAAAAACGCGTTTGCTTATCGAGGAAGTTGGGTCGTTCCGGCCGGCGGGGATTTCTTCCACTGAAACCGTTGAAGGAACCGCACACGACTCGAGCAGCGCCGCGCCGGAAGGAACGGGCGGCACTCGCGCCGCAACGGGAGCGGACGTGCCGGTTTACGATCTCGCCGGAAACGTCGCCGAATGGGCGACGGACAAGAACGGGGGACGCGTGATGGGTCTTTCGGCCGTGTCGGTGCGCGACCCGTCGACGCCGTACGAGACACCGCGTTTTGCGTACGTGGGTTTTCGCGTGCGCGCCGAATGATGCACGCCGAGCGGCGGAGGCAGGAACGGGTTAAACGAGCCGCCCGTCACCGCTGGCAAGGCACCGGTCGGCCGTGCGGCGGAGGAGGGGGATATCGTGCGACGCTATGACGACGGTACTCCCGCCGGACTTCAAAGTGCCGATCAACTCGCCGAGGATCTTCCGCCCGGCCGAGTCCAGACAGGAAGCGGGTTCGTCGAGAAGGAGGAGCTTCGGCCGAAGGGCGAACGCGATGGCGAACGCGAGACGCCGCATCTCCCCGAGGCTCAAACTGAACGGCGAACGTTCGATGAACACGTCAGGGGCGAGACCCGTATGCGAGAGGGCGTCCGCCACGCGGCCGGAGAGCTCGCCGCGGCGAACACCGAGCGATTTCAGGCCGAACGCCACTTCCTCGAAAACCGTCTCGGCGAAGAACAGGCGCTCGGGGCTTTGAAACAGGTAGAACACTCCCTGTTCGAGCCGGTCTCCTTTTTTCTCGACGGGCTTGGCGTACTTGCGGCGGATTTTCCCGCGCGTCGGTTCGAGAACTCCACCGAAGAGAGATAGAAGCGTCGATTTGCCCGATCCGTTCTTGCCGGCGATCCCCACCGCCTCGAGCGCGCGTATCTCTCCACTCACATCGCGGAAAACGTCGGCCTGGTCGTAGGCAAACGAGAAAGCGTCCATCGAGATCACAGGTTCTTCGACGGACGGTCCCTGTGGGCGAATGCCGCAGCCCGCAGCGGCGGCCGCCGTGTCGAGCGAATGCGACATCCCGTTCGACGGAAGAACGTCGAACCCTCTTTCTCCCGCCTCCACTGCGAATTCGCCCGCGGGTCCGTCGAATTGGACTTCGCCGCCCGCCACGTACACGACTCGGCTCGCCTCGCGTATGTCATCTCCTCCGGGTGTCGCCCACACGACCGTCACTCCCGCGCGATGGAGCTCGCGGACGAAGCTGACGCAGCGATCGCGCTCGTCCGGGTCGAGATAAGACGTCGGTTCGTCGAGAAGGAGCACATCGGGAGAGGCGAGCCACGCCGTCGCCAGGGCCAGCCGCTGTTTCTCGCCCCCCGAAATCCGATGGGGGTTGCGCTCCAGGAGGGAGCTCAACGAAAAACGTTCCACGGCATCGTCCACACGGCCGTCCCGGGCCGCGGCATCGAGAGCGGGGTCGACACTCAAGATGAGTTCGTTTCGCACCGAACTCGCCACGAACTGATTGTCCGGTTCCTGGAGGAGGAGTGCGATGACCGGCCGCGCGAGGCCGTCGCGCGAGCCTCGACCGGGAATCTCCCGCGCATCTCGACAGCCCACGCGCAAAGCGCCCGACGCGGGGGTATAGAGCCCGGCCATCGCTCTGAGAAGCGTGGATTTGCCCGATCCGTTGGGCCCCGCGACCGCGATCCATTCGCCGTTTGCGATGGCGAGCGTTACGTGCTTGAGGATCGTTTTCGCTTGAGGATGTCCCGTCGGGAGCGAGATCGTGATGTCATCCAGTTCGATCATTCAGATTCGAGAGTGACGGCTGGTTCATCCGCCGGAAGGAACTACTTCAGAGCCTGGAGCCGTTTTCGCGCCTCGGTCGCCCAGGCGCTCGTGGAATCCAGTTCGAGATACCTCTGCCATGTGTTTCGCGCCTCGTCCTTCTGCCCGAGCCTCTCGTAGCAGACCCCGAGGCTGTAGAGCGCCTTGGTGTGGGAGGGCTCGATTTCGGTGACCTTTCCGAACGCGCTCACCGCCCCCGCATAATTACCCAGGTGAAAAAGACAGTTCCCGAGTGCGAAATGGAACTTCGCGTTCTTGGGACGCATCGCCGCCGCTTTTTCGAGCTGTTCCTTGGCCTTGTCGTACGACTTCAGCATCTCGAGCGTGACCCCGAGGTTGTAGACCGCATCCGCGAATTCGGGGTCGACGGCAATGGCATCCTGAAAACGCTGAACGGCGTCGACGTAGGATGCCTTCTCGGCCAGCTCGAGTCCCTCGTCGTACGGGATTTTCGCCTTCTCGCGCACGAGCAGCCGTTCGACATCCTTCGCTGTCATCGGCACGCGAACGACCACCCCTGGCGCGACGTGTCCATCGGCGAGCCCGTTGAACTCTACTATCGCCGGCACCCGCTCGGGATCGCCGTAGTAGTCTTCGGCGATGTCGGCGAGGGTTTCACCGTCGGCCATCTTGTGGAGGTAAACCTTCTCGGCGGGGTGCCTCGCTTGTTTGGCGCATCCGGCCATGACCAACGCCACGAGGGCGAGTGTCCAACCTGCGGCGAACGCGCGCCGGGCTTTCATTCTTGCGACGCCTTTTCGTTCCATGCTTTTCTCGCCGCCTCGTAGATCTTGACGAGCGGAATGCCGTTTTTCTCGGCCAGCGTTCTGCACGATTCGTATTCCGGGCTCATCGTCTTCATCCCGCCGGGCCGCACCGCGACCTTAACCACCACGGGGCCCCACATCGTCGTTACTGTCTCGGATCTCCGCGGGAGTTCCACCCGATCCTCCCTGTGAATCCGCGCGCCGAGCGTCGTCGTCTCTCTCATCAAGAAGTCCACGACGTGCGTGACGTTCTTTTCCTCGCTCGTCACGGTGACTTCCACGCCGGGACGGTTCTTTTTCATCATCACCGGGTTGTAGTACACATCGAGGGCGCCCCGCGAGAACAGCTGTTCCATGACGTAGCCGTAGACTTCCGGATTCATGTCGTCGATGGTGCTCGTCACGATGCACACCTGCGCCGTGCGCGGTTCGATGGTGCAGAGCACCGCCCGGAGCACGTTGGGAAGTCCCTTGCCCTGGCGCGTTCCCGCGCCGTATCCGACGCGCTCCGGCACGACGAGCGCGTCCGCGGGCAGCATCTCGAAGCGCGACGACACGATCGCCGCGCCCGTCGGTGTCACGAGTTCTTCCTCGCGCTCCGTGAACTTCACCTTGAACCCGGCGAGGAGCTCGAGCGTCGCGGGCGCCGGCAGCGGGATCTCGCCGTGCCGGCAGGTCGTTTTGCCCGAACCGAGAACGATGGGCCTCACGAAGCACGCGGGGTCGCCGAGGAGGTCGAGCGCCACGTGAGCGCCGAAGATGTCGAACATCGCGTCCAGGGCTCCCACTTCGTGGAAATGCACTTCGTCACGGCTGCACCCGTGCACTTTCGCTTCGGCATCCGCGAGCGCATCGAACGTTCGCGCGATGCGCTTCTTCACCGTCTCCTTGAACCTCGACGTCTGCACGATCCGCCGGATGTCGGAGATCGAACGATGCTCGGTCGACTGCGGACAGGTCACGTGCAGCTGAACCGCCTCGAAGACCCCCCGGGCAACTCGCGTCACCTCGACATCGACACCGGCGAATTCGGGCACGCCGAGAACCGCGCTGCGGACGGCGTCGAAAGGCACTCCGAGGTCGACGAGCGCGGCGAGGAACATATCCCCGCTCACCCCCGAAAACGGATCGAGAACGAGGGCTTTGGTCATAAATCTTTCTTCATCTCCTCCGCGAGCTTGCGCGCCCTCGCGCACACGAGGGCCGCCACGCATCCCGCCCCGAACCCGTTGTCGATATTCACGACGCTCACACCGGCTGCGCAGCTGTTGAGCATGCCCAAGAGCGCCGACAATCCTTGGAAGCTCGCCCCGTACCCCACGCTCGTGGGAAGCGCCACGACGGGAGCCCGGGTAAGGCTCGCCACAACGCTGGCGAGAGCTCCTTCCATCCCCGCCGCGACGACGATCACGTCCGCGGATTCGATCAAGGACTGGTAGGAGAGAAGGCGGTGAACGCCGGCCACGCCGATGTCGAAGATCCGGTCCACGTTGCAGCCGAAGAGCGAGGCGGTGAACGCCGCCTCCTCCGCTGCGGGAATATCCGACGTGCCGGCCGTTACGACGAGAACGTATCCGAATTTTTGCTTGGGATCGGCCTCGACCGAAAAGATTCGGGCAGTCTGGGCGTACTCGCCTTCCGGAAACCGCGATTTGAGCTCACCCCCGGCGCGTTCATCGATGCGCGTGACGAGGAGATTCTGCCTGCGGCGGACGATCTTCTCGGCGATGGCGAGGATCTGCTCCGTGGTCTTTCCCTCCCCGTACACGACTTCCGGAAATCCTTTGCGAAGCTCGCGGTGGTGGTCCACCTTGGCTAAACCGATGTCCTCGAACGGAAGGTGGCGCAGCGCGTCGACTACGTCCGATTCGCTCGCGCTCCCCGTTTTGAAGTCGCGGAGGAGTCTGATCAATGCGTCTTCGTTCAATGCTCTGTCCCCTTGTCGATGTGGTCCACAAACGTCTGAAGGATTTCCTCTATGTCGGCGAGCCGCGTGGAAGTCATCATTCTGGCGCGGATGCTTCTCGCGTTCGGAACGTGCTTGAGATACGCGACCATCGCCCTGCGTGTCGCGATGACACCGAAAGGCTCGCCGTCGTTCCCGACGCTCGCACGGAGGTGCGACACGAGCCCGTTCACACGATCGCGGAAACTCGGCGGGATGTATTCGCGGCCGTCGATCCTCGCCCTTATCTCCGAGAAGATCCACGGATTGCCGATCGCCGAGCGGCCGATCATCACGGCGTCGCATCCCGTCGCCTCCCTCATGCCGACGTACGACTCCGCGTCGGTCACATCGCCGTTTCCGACGACGGGAATCGAGACCGCTTCCTTGACAACTTTGATGAGCAGCCAGTCCGCGCTGCCGTCGAACGCCTGGGCTTTCGTTCGGGCATGCACGGCGATCATCGACACGCCGGCATCCTCGATGACGCGGGCGATGTCGCGGACGCTTTCCGACGACGGCTTGTCCCACCCCGCGCGGATCTTCGCCGAAACGGGAACGGCGCTTTTCTCCACCACCCGACGGCATATTCTCTCGAGGAGCGCGAGGTCCTTGAGTATCGCCGCTCCTCCGTTCTGCTTGACGATTTTCCTCACCGGACACCCGAAGTTGATGTCCACGAATCGAGGTTTGAGCTGCGAGAGAATCGCCGCGGCTTCCCCCATCACTTCCGGATTGGCACCGAATATCTGGAGCGAGAGGGGACCGTCGCTCATTTCGAGGTGACGGAGCGAATCGATGTGACCGCTGTTGCGAACGAGCCCCTCGGAACTGATCATCTCGGAGACGGCGAGATCCGCCCCGTGCTCCATGCACGTCTTTCGGAACACGGCATCCGTGACCCCGCACAGCGGCGCGAGCACGATATGGACGCCCTCCATGGGATTGCCGTTCGCGGCCATGAGCCGACCGGGGGTCGGAGCCGTCCGCGAGACAAGCTCGCGGCTCGGCGAACGCGTTTTCCCTGCGGTGGTTCGTGTCGACACCATGCCCTAGATGATAATGTGGCGAAAGGGGTTGGGCAAGGGAGAACGCGGGCGCCGTCTTCGATCGGAGCCCTTGGAAAGCGCCGTGCGCGAATCTCGGTGTGACCCTCTTGCGCTCGGACCCGGGATTCTCTAATGTGACGGCATGCTCGCGGCGGCCTCGGAAACGATCGACATCGCGACGGCGGATGGTTTCGCCGTCCGCGGCGACCTCTATTTACCCGCCGGCAAGCCGCCGATGGGGATCGTCGTCCTCTGCCACGGATTCAAGGGTTACAGGAACTGGGGATTCTTGCCCTTTCTTGCAGCGCAGCTCGCCTCCGCCGACATTGGCGCGTATTCGATCGACTTTTCGTTCAACGGCACGGTCGACGGCACAGTTGTCCGACCCGATCTTTTTGGCCGCAACACGCTCGGGCGCGAGTGCGAGGATCTCGCGCTCGTACTGAGGTTCGTCCGCGAGAACGGCCTCGGCCGCCGTATCGGGAAAGACGCGCCGTTGGGTCTCTTCGGCCACAGCCGCGGGGGAATATCGGCGTTCGTCAATGCGTTCGGAGACGATTCTGTCCGTGCGCTCTGCACGTGGGCCGCGCCGGACGATCCCGATCACTTCACCGCGAGGCAGAAAGCACGTTGGCGGGAGCGCGGCGAGTTCGACTTCGCGGATACGAGGGACGGAACGAGACTCTCCCTTTCGTCCGGGTACCTCGACGATCTCGAGCTGAACCACGATCTGTACGATCTATGCCGGCGGGCAGCCGATCTGCGAGTGCCGCATCTCATCGTCCACGGCAGCGCCGACATTGTCGTCCACGTCGGCAGGGCGCGGTCGCTCCACGAAGCCGAACGCGGCCTTCGGGAGAGAAGGATCATGATCCTCGCGACCGGCCACACGTTCGGCGTCACGGGATCGCCCGGCCAGGCGATGGACGAACGTCCCCGTCCCCTCGCCGAAGCGTGCGACGCCACGGTGGATTGGTTTCGAACGTATCTCAGGAAAGGTGTCTGACAGATGTACAACGCGAGAAAAATTGCTGGCGCCGTTGTCCTCGTCGCCGTGGTCGCTTCGCTCATCGGTTTGCTCGTCTTCCGTAACGCCGCTCCGCCCGCCGAGCGCACGCTGGAGAAACTCTCCGGCGATTTCATGAAATGCCTTCCCCAGGACATCAAGCCCGCCGAGCGCGACGAGATACGCGGGATCATGGATCGCTTCTGCAGGAGCGCGATGAGCGGAAAAGTCCACGCCAAGGACGTCGTCGACATCCAGAACGATCTCGGTGAATACGTCGCGAAAGGGACGATCCCGAGGCCCGAGCTCGGCTCGTTCCTCTCCAAGGTGGGAAAGGCCACGCGCCGCCTGGATTCCCCGTACCAGCCGACGGAAGATTGACGGAAACGCCATTCGGGAAAAACTAGAGGATCCCGGGGTCTTCCGGTTCGTCGGCGAAATCCCCGTCGAGGAAGAAGCGGTTGAGGATCTCGCGCTCCACGTCCCTGAAGTTGCGGAATCCCGTGGAGACGACGCCGTTCTTTGCGCAGTAGTCGAGCAGGTCCCCCTTGGCGAAAACGAGATCGGCGTACTTCGACGGGCAGCAGTCCGAAAGGCCGTTCCCGATGTACACGACGAAGTACCCCTCCGCCTTGTACTTCTCCATGTGATACGTCTTGCAGTTGCCGCACGAGCGGCAGTCGAGCAGGTCGTAGTAGGGGAACTTCACGTGGAGCGAGTGGTCGTCCAGGTGCAGCGCGTTGGCGAAGAAATCGATGTGGGCGAGTCCGGTCCGCATGAGCATCCGCTCGATGTAGTAATCGAGCCCGTCGCTCACGATGATGATCTCCATCTTTCTCCGGTGCGCGAAGTCGACGAAGTCCTTGAAATACGGATCGAGCTTTCGCTGCGTGATGAAGTCGTCGAGCGCCTCGCGCGACGCGCGGGCCATCGCCGCTTCGCGTTCGAGACAGTCTCGCGACGAGATCAGTCCTTTCTTCCACTCATCGACCGCTTCGCGGCATCTCCCGGCGTCCGCAAACGTCCGAAAGAGCAGGTTCCCGACGTCCTCGCGGGCGACGGTCCCGTCGAAGTCGCAGAGAACCGCGATCTTTTTCATTCGGCGCTCGCCTTTTTGGTTTCCCGCTGACGCTCCGCATACGCGAAGAGCTTGTCCAGCGTCGGAGCCTTCGCGTACATATCGAGCACTTTCTGGAGCTCCGGGTCCCTCTCGAGGAGGACCCGGTACATCGCTTTTCTTCCGAAGTTCTTCGCCACAACCTCCCGGAGGATCGCCTTCTTCACGTAATCGAGGCTCTCTCCGGCGAACTCTTTCTCCTCGTACTTGAAACTGCGTTCCTTCAGGAGACTCTTGAAGGAATTAAGGACGGACTCCGTCACCTCGAAGTTCTCGGGGATCTTGTGCTTCATCGAGTAATCCAGCGCGAAGGAGAAGAACAAGCCGTCTCTCTCCAAACGCCGTTCAAGCTCGCCGTACTTCTGCGGCTGGAACTCGATGTCCGGAGTGATCCCTCCGCCCCCGTACACGACCCTTCCGCTCGAGGTGTGAAAGACCGGCGGAGGAGTCGCCTCGGCGTCTTCCTTCACCGCACTTTTTCTCGTTGTCCTCGACTCCGCGGCTGCGTCGGCGCCCGCTTCCAGGGCCACCGCGTCGGGTTCGCCCTCTCCTTCGGGTTCATCCTTGTGGATGCTGCGTCCGGATGGCGTGTAGTACTTGGCCGTGGTGAGTTTGACCGCTTCGCTGTCGCTCAGGGCGAACACCGTCTGCACGGTGCCCTTCCCGTAGGATGTCTGGCCGACGAGGAGCGCGGCGTCCCAGTCCTGGAGCGCACCGGCAACGATCTCGGACGCGCTCGCGCTCGCGCCGTTGATCATGATGACGACGGGATATCCCGTGTGCTTTCCCGTCTTTCCCGCGTAGTACTTCTGATTGTTCTGTGTGTACCGCCCCTTGGTGTAAACGATGAGCTTGTCGTGGTCGAGAAAGAGTTCCGACACCGCGGTCGCCGCCTGCAGCAGGCCGCCGGGGTTCGAACGGAGGTCGAGCACCAGCGCTGTCATCCCCTGCGATTCGAGGTCGTTCAAACTAACGCCGAGCTCCGTTTCCGTCGTCTTGGAGAAATTCGAGAGCCTCACGTAGCCGATGTTCTTGAACATCCCGTGATACGTCACGCTCTCCACGTTGATCTTCTCGCGAACGAGATTGTACTCGATGGGATCCTTGAGCCCCGGGCGATTGATCGTGAATCGCACCGCGGTGCCTGGATCTCCCCGGAGATACCGCACCGCTTTTTCCACCGGCCAACCGGCGGCGGATTCGCCCTCGATGTCGACGATCTGATCCCCGCTCTGTATGCCCGCGCGATAGGCCGGCGTTCCCTCGATCGCCGAAATTACCGTCGGGAAATTGTCCTTGAACGAAATGAAGAAGCCCAGCCCTCCGAAATTCCCCTGCGTGTTCACCATCAGATCCTCGTAGTCGAGTCCCGTGAGGAACTGGCTGTGAGGATCCAGCTCGCCGAGCATGTTCTCGATGGCGTCTCTGACGAGTACGTGCGTATCGACCTCGTCAACGTAGAACGACTTCACTTTCTCCACGACTTTGGCGAAAGTCTCCAGATCGTGGAAGACGTTCTCCTTATCCTGGCTCTTGTTCTTCGCGGTAGACCCGATGGCGAGACCCGATACGAAGAGGAGGAGCGCAACGATGAGGAGCGTACGGGGCTTGCGGAGCTTCATGGGGTTGGCCTCCGATTTCGGAAAAAACGCTGCGTTGTCGAGGTATGTTCGAACGACGCCCTTTGCAACAGGCATTCCAACGCCGGATTTGCGTGGAGTTTTATAACCGCAGGAAATATAATCGCTTTTTGAAATCCGATCAACACCGTTCGTCGCCCCTAACTCGCGAAAAGAGACTCGACTCACCGGCCCGATAGTTCCGCTTTTTCTCGCGCGGCCGATGTGGTATGGGTAGTCGGCGCGTCTTGTCTTGCACCGCGCTAACTCCACTTTCACGACAGGGTTCGTACGAAAATGAAGAAGAAACGGGGGTTATTCATCGTCCTCGAGGGCCTGGACGGGGCGGGAACGACCACGCAGTCCAAAAAGCTGCTTAACTACCTGTTGCAAAATCGGTTGGACGCCATGGCTACACAGGAACCCACGGACGAGCCGGTGGGAAAGCTCATCCGCGACTCGTTGTCGGGTAGGATCGTGTCGCCGCGGACGAGCGCGAGAGTCGGTTTTTCGGAGGGGGCGTTGTGCCTCCTGTTCGCTGCCGACCGGATCGAACATTCCCGGCAGATCGAAGACGCGCGGTTGGGGGGCACGCACGTCATCTGCGACCGGTACGTTCTCTCTTCGATCGCGTATCAATCTCTGGATCCCACGATCACGCCGCGGAGAGTGATCGATGTCAACGAGGGGTGTTCGGTGCCCGACATCACCTTCTTCCTCCAGGTACCGGTCGCCGAATGTCTCGCGCGGCTTGCCAAGCGCAAGGATGCCCCCACGGTTTACGAGAAGAAGGACATCCTCACTCGCATCGATCGGAACTACAAAACGAGCCGGAAGATCTACGAGCGGACTTTCGGTCCCCTCGTTGTGATCGACGGCTCCGCGCCCGTGGACGCCGTGCACGCAGCCATTGCGGGCGTGCTTGCGTCGTACCTTCCCCGCTGACGATTTCGAAAGGATCACGGCTCGCGGCGCATGACCTCGTAGGCGTGATGAATTCTCTGCAGAACGGTGACCACGGTGCCGAAGGCGATCACGACGAGCGCCGCGACGAGCACCGCGTGTCCGAAGAGGAGGCCCGCAATGAGGAGGGCGAGACGCTCGGGTCTCTCGAGTAGACCGACCGTGCACGTGTGACCCAATCCTTCGATCCTCGCCCGGGCGTAGCTCACGAGGAACGAGCCGCCCATCGCCACCCAGATCACGGCGGGGAGAACATTCGAGTAGCCGGCCTGTGCATAGTGCAGAAGGAGCGCGCCGTAGACGACGAATTCGCTCACGCGATCGAACGTGGAATCGACGAAGGCGCCGAATTTCGTATCGCGCCCGAGACGCCTCGCGAGCCCCCCGTCGAGCACGTCGCACAACCCCGCGGCGAGGACCCAGACTCCGCCCCAGAACAGCGATCCTCTCGCGATGACGCAGGCCGCCACCAGACTCCCCACGAGCCCCAGAGTGGTGACAACCATCGGCGGCACACCGATCGATGCGAGAAGCGCGATCGCTGGATCGAGAATCCGGCGCGACCGTTCTTTGATGGCACTCTTATTGAAACCCATTGCGCTCCGTCCTTGCGTGGGCGAGCGAGGCTGTTTCGCGTCCCTGCGCCCGCACAAACAACGAGTCAAAGATCATTTGTCCCTGCCCTTGATGAGGACAACGATTTCTCCCCGCACACGACCCGCCTTGAAATGGGCGACGAGCTCGTTCGCGGTGCCTCGCCGCACCTCCTCGTGTATTTTCGTGATCTCGCGGACAACGGCCACCTGGCGGCCCGGAAGGGCCGCGTCGATCGCAGAGAGCACCTTCAGCAGTCTGTGAGGCGGGACGAAGGCGACGAAGGTGCGGCGCTCGTCTTCCAGCGAGCGGAGCTTCCTGTCGAGTTCCCCCTGCTTCCGGGCGAGGAAGCCCTCGAAGACGAACGCGTCCGTCGGAAAACCCGACAGCAGGAGAGCCGGAAGAATCGCGTTCGCCCCCGGTACGACGCCGATAGGAACTCCCTCGGCGATCGCCGCGCGGAGAATGTAGAACCCAGGGTCGGAAATCCCCGGCGTCCCGGCATCGGTCACGACGGCGAGATCGTCCCCGGCGAGGAGCCTCGCGATGAGAGAGGGCGTAACCCGCTCCTTGTTGAAATCGTGATAGGCGATGAGTTCGTTCTGGATGCCGAAATGGGAGAGGAGCTTCCGCGTGTGGCGCGTGTCCTCGGCGAGTATCGCCGACACGCTCTTGAGCGTTTCGACCGCCCGGTACGTCATGTCTCCGAGATTACCGATGGGCGTGCTGACGAGCGTGAGCGTTCCCAGCGGGCGGTTTTCTGGAG
>CAZYCB010000516.1:0-2133 GCA_964645735.1 uncultured bacterium
CCGCTTTCTCGCCCTCGTAGGTATCGCTGTCGGTGTATCCTCTTCCCCATTCCTCTTTCTTCGAGAGAAAAAGCCCCACGCGCTCGGAGAGATAGAACCCATTGGAATCCGATCGTCCCCGCTTGATCCCGGGCACGGCCACGGCGGGGAACTGAAGCCCCTTGGCCGAATGGATCGTCATCACCCGCACGCGCCCCGCGGGGAACGTCGATCCCCGCCCATCGCCGAGCGACTTCCCGTCGATCGCCACCTGGAGAGCTTCGATGAAAGCGGCGAGATTGGCTTCACCGCGTTCCACCAAATTGTCAACGAGCGACACGAGCGTTTCGGTCACGCCCTCGACCAGTCGGTCGTCCGCCCCTTCGCTAAAGAGGTGGTAGTAGAACGGACCCTCTTCGAGCGCGAGCGAAACGAAAGAGGGCAGATCGAGCGCGAGCCGCTGGACACGAAGGTCGTGGAGGAGCGACCTCAATCGGCTGCAGCCTTGCCGCGCTTCGGCGCTCGCGAGCCTGGCGCAGTTTTCCTCCGAGAGGATCGCGTCGACGTGGCGCCCGCCGCTTTTCTCGAAGAGCTCCTTTAGAGACGCATCCGAAAAAGAGAAGGGCTCGTTCTCGAGGACGGCGAGAAGCGCACGCATGTCCTCGGGATATACGAGGAGGCAGACGAGGTCCTTCAACCGTTCGAGCGCGCGCACCTCGAGCGATCCGCCGCTGCCGGATACGGCGTACGGGATCCCCGCTTCTCGAAAAGCCCGTTCGTAGTAGCCGAGCCCGGAGGCCTCCGTCTGTCCCCGCATGAGAACCGCGACGTCGCCGAAATCGAGCGGGGTCCTCGCGGAGCGGTAGAAGGCAAACGGCGATTTCTCGACCAGGCGTCCGGTGACGGAAAGGATCCAGGCGGCGAGGGCGCTCGCTTCGAGTTCGAAGGATTTCGGAGACTCGTCACACGGATGAAACACGCAGATCGGCACGCCGCTCGTGCCCCTCTCCGCCGTGAGCCGGATGTCCTCGGCACGCGAGGCGAAATACGGATCGGTGACGATCGCATGATGGGCGAGGTCCAAAATCCCCTGCGTCGAGCGGTGATTGGTGCGAAGGAACTTCTCCGTGCCGGCGAACTCGCGAAGATTCCGGACGCGCGCGTCGCGCCATCGATAGATCGACTGCTTGTCGTCTCCCACGACGGTGACACGGGAGAAGTCGCCCCCCGAGAGCAGCCGCACGAGCTCGTTCTGCGCCTCGCTCGTGTCCTGGAACTCGTCGATGAGAATGTGATCGAACTTTTCGACGTACCTGTCGCGAAGCCGTGCGTTCTCCGCGAGGCCCCGGACGACGATGCGGATCATGTCGGAGAAATCGATGAGGTTCCTCCGATCGAGCTCTTCTTCGTACGCGCGCCAGAGAGCGGCGACGGATTGAACGTAGCGCCGGTACGCACCCGCCTCTTCGGGGCGGACCGAGCCTTCAAGGCCATCTGGCGTGAGGAGCGTCCCCTTCGCTTTGAGCACGATCTTGTACCACTTGTCGAACTCCGCCTTCAGACGGGCCGGCGCCGGCATGTCGTCCTCGTACGCGTCGGGAAACCCGTCGATCCTCCCCGACTGAAAGCGGCGGAGGAGATGCGCCTCTATTCTCGAGAGGTCGAGAGCGGTCGCCACCGCCACGCCGGGGTCGATGGAGAGCAAAGCAGCGTTTTCCTGTATGACGCGGAACGTGAACTGATGGAAATTCATGACCCACGCCGAGTGGAGCGCCCTCAGGATCTCGAGCCTCCCCTCCTTCGCCGCGTCGTTGAAGATGCGGGTCCGCATCTCGGCCGCCGCCTTGGTGGTAAACGTGAGCGCGAGAAGCCGGTCGGGAGGAATCCCTTCCTTGAACACGAGCCGGAGATAACGGGCGACGAGAACGGAGGTCTTCCCCGTTCCGGCACCGGCGATCGTCTTCAATGTGGCGCCGATATCCGCTTCGATGATCGGTATCTTCTCGGGATCGAGCGTCATCCTGCATTCCTTCCGCAGCCGCGCGCAAAATCGCAGTTCTTGCACTCCGATGCGTCATCGGTTTTTTCGAAGCGCGCTCTCGGCGTGAAGATCGCCTCGGCGACCTTCACCGCCTGATCCATGATCTCCTCGAA
>CAZYCB010000517.1:0-2626 GCA_964645735.1 uncultured bacterium
CCGAAGATCCTGCCCTTCATGAAGTCCACGAGAACGCCCGCTCCCAGTACGCCCACGAATTGAAACGTGACATACAGGATCTCGAGAAGGAGAACCGCGCCGAGGATGTAGTGCGTCGTGAGCCTCGCGAGCATCGCGGAGGGTAGAACCGCGACGAAGAAAAAGATCCCGAGGAGGTGGAGCAGAAGCGGGTGGAGACCCCACGCCGAGAGAGTCGTCGCGCCGAAGACGCCGTACAGTATCGCCGAGGCGACCGCGGTGACGACGGCCGCGCGGAAAAAGCTCACGCGGCTCCTGCGTTCCGCGCGTTCGCCCGACACCGCGGGGTTCTTCGCGTAGACGGTGTCGAGCATGGAATCCACGACCCTCGAGCGAGACACCCCGATGATATAAGCCAGCGGGTGCGAGAAGAGCGCCTGGACCTCTTCGGCCATCCTTCTTGCCTGTTCCACGGGCGCGTTTCCGATCCGCTCGGCGAAGCTCGCCGAAGCTTCTCCAGGATCGGCGAGAAACATCAGCGCGGCGGCGCGCTTGTCGATGGTGAGCTCGGGGAGGATCTCGGAGATGCGCGAGATGCCGTTTTCGATTTCGGCGGGGTACTCCACGCGTATGTTCGGGACGCTCGGTTTTGCATCGAGCGCCTTCTCCAGCTGCCTCAGTCCCGTCTTCTCGACCGCCACCGTCTCGACCACGGGAATCCCGAGCTTCGCCGAAAGCGCGCTCCCCGAGACTCTCACGCCCCTGCGTCTCGCCTCGTCCATGAGATTGAGATCCAGAACCACGGGGAGACCCATCTCGGCGAGTTCCGTCGTGATCGTCAGTCCTCTTCGGAGGTTCTTGGCGTCAGCCACTTGCAGGACGTGCCTGTCGAACGGCGAGAGCAGGATGTCCCGGGTAACTTTTTCGTCCACGGACTGCGGATGCAGCGTGTTTACACCGGGAGTGTCGATCACGACTCTTCCGTCGTCCTGGAGGAGCTTGCCGCGCGATACCTCGACTGTCGTTCCCGGGTAGTTCGACACCGTGGCGTACCGCCCGGTGAGGTGGGAGAACACGACGCTCTTGCCCACATTGGGGTTCCCCACGAGAACGATCGCGCGTTCGTTTCGCGTATCCATGCTTTTGGCGTGAGAATCGTGCATTGGAGGATTTTACCGCCGTGTGCGCCGCTCGATCCCTGCGGCTCCTGCCGCCGTCCTCATGTATCGTGTCGGTTTCCCGAGACTCCGACGTAGATCTCATCGGCCACGTCTTTCTCGAGCGCCAGCTCCATCTCGCCGTAACCGATAACCAACGAAGGACGGACCTGTTTGACCTGGACGACCTGGCCGGGAACGAGGCCCAGACCGCCCAATCGCGTCAGGCGGCTGTGAAAGCGCGAACCCACGTAGGCAACCGTGCCCTCTTCGCCGGGCCGGAGAGCCGACAGGGGTTTGACGATGGGATGAATTTCCGTGCTCGCACGGCCGCAGCACTCCCCCGGCGGAATCAGATGACCGTGAGGACACGTCTTCGGGTGGCCGAGGAGCGTGCAGATGCTGTCGGCCACTTCTTCGGAGAGGCTATGCTCGAGACGACACGCACTCGGCTCGACGAGGTCGTCGCGAACGTGGAGGACATCGACGAGAAGCCGTTCCGCCAGCCGCGCGCAGCGCACGATCGTACGGGCTTGGCGCTGTCCCGCGGGGGTCAGTTCGACCGTCCCGCCGGCCTTTTGTATATGCCCCGCCCCCGCGGCGATCTCCAGCGCAGCTTCGGTGAACACGTATTCACCGTGCCGCACGCGCAGGAGCTCTCCGGGCGTCACCGTCTCGCCGCGTTCCAACTTTTCGTAGAGAACGGAGAGGAGTTCGTCCAGGAGCTCCAGCGAACGGGTCTTGTCGTCATCCACGCATCTCTCCTGTCTGTTTTCGAGCGGCGCTTTGCGCCCCGAGCATCTACAGGCCGTGAATATAGCAAGAAGCCTCGCGCGCGCAACGAGATTCTGATGCGGCGGCGGACGCCCGCCGCGAGAGCGGGCGATACGCGTCGAGCGCTTCTCGATCTGGTTATGAGAGGGGCGTCTTCTACGAATCGAATTCGAGGACGGCCGCGTTCACATCATTTGAGCAAGAGGAGTTTCGCCGTCTGTTGTCGCGCGCCTGCACGCAGCCTGCATACGTACACGCCTGACGCCACCAGCGACCCGGCGTCGTCCCGTCCGTCCCACACGCGCTCGTGACGTCCACCCGGGAGCGTTTCTGCGACCAGAGTCCGGACGAGTCTCCCCGAGACATCGAACACCTCGAGAGTGACTGCGGACCGTTCGGCGAGAGAAAACGCGATCGTCGTCGCGGGGTTGAAGGGGTTCGGCACGGCGCGCTCGAGATGAAACGCCGCCGCGGGCACCAATGCCTCGCCGCGGTAGAGTTCCCTCCTCTCGCCTTGGCCCGACCGGACTTCGATGCGGTAGTAGTACGTCCTGCCCGGCTCGACGGTATCGTCAACGAAACGATACGTGTAGTTTCCCGCGTCTTCCGCCGTGACCTCGAGAGTTTCCCACGGTCCCGCGGCCGTCGTCGCCCGCGACACGAAGAGAGTCTCGTCCTCGGCCTTGCCGATCAGTTCCACGAGGATCTCGACCGCG
>CAZYCB010000518.1:0-1542 GCA_964645735.1 uncultured bacterium
ACTTCGTGCATACCGTGGGTGTGGGGCGCGTGGCGAGCTCCAGTTCGCTCGCGAGTTCGGTCGCCGTCGGCACGAACATCATATCGTCGGGGAACAGAATGGTGAATCGCCGCGAAATGGCGTCCGACGAGGTGAGGTAGCGCGACAAGACGATCAGGTGCTCCGGGACGAAGCTCTGGAACATCAGTGTCGGCTCGGACCACTTGACGCGAGTAGTGAACGAGCTGCCGGCGTTCGTCGTGTGACTGAAGGCGGAGTCCCCCTCGACACGGACCGTCCCCGAGACGTTTTCGCCGGAAAGAACGCCGCTGTACTGGAAGCGGTGGGGCCGAAGGGTCTTTTGGTCGAACTCGGTCAGGCAGGTGAGCGAGTCCGTCATCTCCCCGTTCGTGAATCTGGATACCGAACGGAACACCCAGGCTCCCCCCTCCTTCGTGCACGCGATGTCGCTCCGGCCGGAGGGTACGCCTTGCATGAAGAAGAGATACGTGGCTTTAGCCGGAAAGTCCGCCGAAAACGCGGTGCCGCACGCGAGAAAGAGCGCCGCCGAGACAAAGGACACGATTTTGTGCATGATGGATTCCTCCGGTGGTGCGTCGTCCAGGTTCCCCGTTAAGCCGTTACCGGGAACAGCAGCTTCTCGGGGCTGCGTGCTCCTTCGACCTCATCGTTCTGTCCGCTGCCATGTCCCCTTCTGCCGCCCGAACGCATACCGGACGAGGCCGTGGAGCAGGGCCATGTTCATCGTCACGAAGTAGTAGGGTGCCTTGAAGTATAACTGTTTCCGGTAGAAGATGCCGATGACAAAAAGGGCATAGAAGAGAAGCTGCAATATAAGAAATACCACAAAAACAGCGCTTTGTCGCGCGAGTGCGACATTGCTGACGAGAAACCCGATGAGGAAAAAAGGGACCAGCCATCTGAGAACCTTGTGCGACCAGAACGAGAAGCTGACGGCCCCTCTCCTGGGGTCGAGAAAAGTCCCGGCCAGGCGGATCGCCTGGAAGTCCCCTGCGCCGATCCGCACCTTGCGCCGGTACTCGTCCTTCAACGACGGGGCGCTGCGTTCGAACGCCACCGCTTCCGGGTCGAACAAGGTCTTGTAGCGAGATTTTCTCACGTTGAGGAAGATGACGAAGTCATCGACGATCGTCCCATCGGGTATCTGCCGAAAGGCATCCTTGCGAATGGCGTATACGCCGCCGTTCGCTCCGAGGGTCATGTTCAACGGGCTCTCCATCGATTTGAGGAAGTTCTCGAACTTCCAGTAGAGGCTCTCCTCGTCCGTGGCCTCGTCGAAAGGTTTGACCCTGAGTTCCCCGCAGACGCCGCCGACTTTCGGGTCGCGGAAATGCCTCACGAGCTTCGAGACGGCGTCCCTTTCGTACATCGTATTCGAATCCGTGAGCAAGAGGATGTCGCCGCTTGCCTGGGGGATCGAGCGGTTGAGAGCGAACGCTTTGCCGTTCCTCTCGTCGAAGGCGATGAGCTTGACCCCCGCGTCCGCGTACGCTGTGACGATGTCATTCGTCCGATCCGTCG
>CAZYCB010000519.1:0-3769 GCA_964645735.1 uncultured bacterium
CCGTCCTCTTCGGCATTCTGGATGCCCGTCACCGAGCCGAACCGCGGAGTCTCAACCCTTCTTCCTCTCGCGTCCGGAATCGGACTTGCGATCGGCGTCGGACTTTTCCTTCTTCTTCTCGATCGGCTGCGGCGACGTGGGTGGGGTTCCCTTCCTGGGTGTCATGACCTCCCGCTCCACCTTGGGCTTATTCTTTTCCACCGTGGTCTTGTCCGCCTGCGGCAGCACCATGTTCTCGAGCGTCGTCTTCGGTGTATGGTCGTATTTCCGGGCCGACTTGGTCATGACGCGCCGAACGTCGACATCCTGCTTGCTGATCTTCTCCTTTGGCACCGGCATTCTCGTCATCTCTTCCACGTAACGGATGTCGGGCGCGCGTTTGTGGATCCCGTGGGATGGGATACCTTCCCGCGGAACCGGTCTCATCATTCGATGCCGGCCGATGCCGTCGCGCGTGAAGTCGTTCACGTTGACGACGATCCACACATTCTCCGGATAGCGGTCCCACGGATCCGGCCAGTACACGTTCGGCGGGGGCAGAGGCGCCCACGCCGTGTACTCTCCGAATGTGTACCACTGGACCCTCGCCGGGGACCACCTGTGGCCGGGGCACCAGTACCATCCGAGGCCGTAATCGTAATTCCAGTTCCCGTAGTGATAGACCAGCCACCCGAACGGTTCGTACGAGACCCACGCCCATCCGTAATTCGACCAGACCCAGTGACCGTTGTAGAACGGCGCCCAGCCCGCGACGACGCCCGGGCGCCAGACCATTCCGTACGGCGGCATCTGTACCCACTCGCCGTAGTAGGAGAGGTACTCGTAGTCATCGGTCACCGCATAGTCCACGGCCGATGCTTCGTACACGACCGGCGCGCAACCGACGCACAGCCACACGCTCGACACCGCCATAACGAAGAGCAACGTGCCCTTCGGCGTCCGGATCGAGCGGAAGATTCTTTCGATCATACGCGTCCTCCTTTCACATTCTGCACTCCTCGCGAAGAGGCTAGACCGCCGCGGAACAAAAATCAAGGGCCGGCATTCAAAGTTCGGAGCACGCAAGATCCGGGCGGCGCTCCCCGGCCTCGCGGACACGAGCGGATTCAGGTGCCGCCATGGTCCTTCTTGTGCCTATGCGGCTGCCTGGGTTACCCTCACGTCATGAGCGCAGATCCGATCATCGAAGTGAAGGGCGTCCATAAGTCCTTCAAGACGGTCCAGGCGGTCCGCGGGGTAACCCTTCGGATCGAAAAAGGACAGTTCGTCGCGCTCCTCGGTCCCAACGGCGCGGGCAAGACGACGCTCGTCGAGATGATCGAAGGGATACAGACACCGGACGCCGGCGAAATCTCGATCATGGGGAAGAAGTGGAAGGGCAACGAGGATGAGCTCCACCACGCGATCGGCATTTCCCTACAGGAAACGCGTTTCATCGACAGACTGAACGTGTCGGAGACGCTGAAACTTTTCGCCAGCTTCTACGAACTCGGCGAGGAACGCGTCGCCGAGATCATCGAGATCGTCGGTCTCGAGGATAAGGCCAAATCGTACGTCGTCAACCTCTCCGGCGGCCAGCGGCAGCGCCTCGCTCTGGGGATATCTTTGATCAACAGCCCCAGGATTCTCCTCCTCGACGAACCCACGACCGGGCTCGATCCCAACGCGCGGCGGGAGGTCTGGTCCATCCTCCTCGGTCTCAAGAAACGGTCGCAGACCTCGCTCATTCTCACGACGCATTATATGGAGGAGGCCGAACAGCTCTGCGACTACATCGTCATCATCGACAAGGGGAAGATCTTGAGGGAAGGCACGGTGGCGCAGCTGCTCCACGACGGCCACAACCTGGAGGGCAGGCGAATGACGCTCGACGACCTGTTCACGTCCCTGACGGGCAGACACTTGCATGAGTAAATTCGTTCGGCGAAAACAACTGTTCGAGCTGACCTCGGCGTATTTCAAGGAAATCACGCGCGAACGCGGCGTGCTCTTCTGGGGGATCGTCTTCCCGATCCTCATGTCGCTGGGTCTGGGCGTCGCCTTCACGAGGAAGGCGGACGTGGTGCGAAGAGTAGCGGTCGTCGAGGGCGGTTCGAAGGACGCGGCGCGGCCCGACAGCATCGCGACGATAGAATCCTTCCTTCGGGACAACGCGACCGACGTCGAACCCGCCTCGGACGGCCGATCCGCGGTCTACAAAATCACGATACCCGACGAGAAGCTAGGAAATACGACGTTCGTATTCGAGAACACGAGCTGGCAGGATGCGATGGTGCTTCTCAAGCGGGGGAACCTCTCCGTCGCGATCGGCGAAAGGAACGGCCGGCTCGAGTACCATTTCGATCCGAAGAACGCCGATGCACAGCTCACATACCTCAAGCTATCGCAGCTCTTCGGCACCGGAGGCGCCGCCGCCGCGGCGGGCGCCGAGCAGGTGGCGCCGCTCACCACGACCGGCACGCGCTACATCGATTTTCTGATTCCGGGGCTCATCGCCATGGGAATCATGATGTCCTGCCTGTGGGGGTTGAGCTACGGGATCGTGGAGAAGAGGACGAAAAAACTCCTGAGACGAATGGTCGCGACGCCGATGAAGAAATCGCACTTCCTCGTCGCGCAGACGACGGTTCGCGTCGGCATGAACGTCGTCGAATCCGCGCTGCTCTTCATCTTCGCCTGGCTTGCGTTTCACATCAGCATACAGGGGGACGTATCGGCGCTGCTGGTGATCTTCCTCGCGGGGAACATCGCGTTTGCCGGCATCTCGATTTTCATCTCGGCCCGCACGGCCAACACCGAAATCGCCAACGGGCTCATCAATGTCGTTGTCATGCCCATGATGGTTCTCTCGGGGGTGTTTTTCAGCTATCATAACTTTCCGGATTGGAGCATACCGTTCATCAAAATACTGCCTCTCACGCTGCTCGCAGACGGCATGAGAAGCGTTTTCATCGAGGGGGCCGGATACGCCGGCATCGCCGTCCCATCGCTCGTGCTGACAGCGGTCGGCGTCGTCTTCTTTGCCGCGGGGTTGAGAATCTTCAAATGGTACTAGGCTCTGTTGACTTCATGAAGGAGGGCATCGTGAAAAGGTACATCGGCATGGGCATCGTGCTGGGGCTCGTGCTCCAGATCGGCGCCCAGTCGCCGCGCGCGTGCACCGGCTTCGTCCTTCGTAACGCCGGGAAGCCCGTTTTTGCCCGGAACTTCGACTATGGTTTCGGCGGCGGGCTCGTCGTGGTCAACAAGCGCAACGCAACCAAAACCGCCGCGGCCGCCGAAGGGCCGGCGCAGTGGGAGGCGAAGTACGGGAGCGTGACGTTCAACCTCTACGGGCGCGAGCTTCCCATGGGCGGGATGAACGAGGAGGGTCTCGTCATCGAGTGTATGTGGCTCGACGAGAGCCAGTACCCGTCTCCCGACAGCCGTCCGGCGGTGAGCGATCTTCAGTGGATACAGTGTCAGCTGGACATGAGCGCCACCCTCGCCGAAGTGATCGAGAACGCGTCGCTGGTTCGCATCTTCGGGTACGGCGGATCGAAGATTCACTTCCTCGTGTCGGACCGCAACGGCGACTGCGCCGTGATCGAGTTCATCGGCGGGAAACTCATCGCCCACACCGGCGCTCACCTGCCCGTCCCTGCCCTCACGAACAGCACGTACGAGAACTCGGTCGGCTTTCTCGACGGATTCGTCGGCGACGTGAACTCCGAGATGTACCAGGCGAACTCGAGAAGCCTGGGGAGATTCGTCATCGCCACCGGCGCGG
>CAZYCB010000520.1:0-11064 GCA_964645735.1 uncultured bacterium
GGGCCTGCAGAACCCCTTCACCACGCCAAGAGACCCTAGTCGTTCAGCCTCAGCGGCATGAGGAGGCAGTGGTACTGCAGATCCTCGGGGCCTCCTACCGGCAGCAGCATGCCCGCGTTGTCGCTGCGGTCGAGGAGGAAAGTCACGTCGTCCGTGTCCATCGTTTTCAGAATATCGAGCAGGTACCGGGCGTTGTATCCGATGTCCATCGGTTCGTTGCTGAACGTGCAGTGGACTTCCTCGGCGGCTTCCCCGACGTCCGGTGTGTTGACGCTCACCATGAGCGTGTCTTTTCCAACGGCGAGCCTCACCTGGTGCGTGATCACGCTGGAGAGAATCGATACGCGCCTGCACGCGTCCGTGAACTCCTCGCGGTTCACGATGAGTTCTTTCTTGTTGTTCTTCGGGATCACCTGTGTGTAATCGGGGAAAGGGCCTTCCAGGAGGCGCGAGTAGATCACGTTGTCCTGCAGATCGAAGGTGATGTGGTTTTCCGCGAGAGTGATCTTGAGCTCGCCTTCGCTCTCGAAAAGCGACCGCAGAATGTTCAACGCCTTGGGAGAGACGATGACGTCCTTGCGCTCGACGTCTCCGAAACCGCCGCTTCGCGTCACCCGGGAGAGACGGTGGCCGTCGGTCGCCACCATGATGAAGTTGTCCTTCTTGAGTTCCCAGAGCACGCCGCAAAGCGCCGGGCGGGTGAGATCGCCGGAGACGGCGTAAATCGTCTTCTGGATCATCTCTTCTATGTTCTTCGTTCCAATGGTGAAGCTTGCTATGGGCTTCTGATCGGGGAGCTTGGGAAATTCGTCGGCCGACTTACCCGACATACGAAAACGGCTCTTCCGGCACTTCACCGATATCTTCTCGCCGTCGACATCGATTTCCACTTTGTCTTCGGGGAGCGACCGGACGATCTCGAAGAATTTCCTCCCGGGGACGGCCGTCTTCCCTTCCGCCGCCACGTCGCAGTCCATGATCGTCGTCAGCGACACGTCCAGGTCGTTCGCCGTCAGGTACACCTTCCCTTTTTTCGCTTCCATGAGAAAGGTGGACAGAATCGGGAGAGAAGTTTTCGTCGGGACGACACTCGAAATCCCCTGTATCTTTCTCGTCAGCACCTTCTGATCCACCGAGAACCTCACAACCTGACCTCCTCGATTTCGTTCATGAACCGCCACACGCTACGCCGGCGCTCGATCACTATAAGCCAATCGAAATCCGCTTTCAAGACCCCTAGATTGCTTTTCATCGCAGGGGGCTCTCTGCGGCCGTTCCCGGGCTCCGTCTCCTACTATGTTTTATAAAAAAGTAGTAGAAGTAGTAGGCCCTGTTGATATGTGAATAGATCGTCGTTCTTGTTTTCGTTCAATAGATTTCAGGGGTGATGCCTGTTGACAGTTTGTTCAGAGTGTTTGTGGAGGACCGGTCTTCTCCACAACGCGAAGCGAATCGACACTCCCTCCACAATGGATATCCACCGCCGTTGATAACTCTACGTGAGCTCCTTTTTCAACTGAAGGACCGTTGTTTTGAGCGACACATCTTCGGTCATCTTCTCGCGAATCTTGTCGATGGCGTGAAGCACCGTAGTGTGATCCCTGCCGCCGAAGTGCTGGCCGATCTGAGTGAGCGAACAGGTCGTGAGCTCGCGCGACAGGTAGATGGCGACCTGCCGGGGGTACACGTAGGCCGCGGTGCGCACAGGGGATTTCATCGAGTCGACGGGGACGCGGAAATGCTGCGCGATGACCTTTTGTATGATGGCAATGCTTGTTTTCTTGGGTTTGTGATCGATGAAATCGTTCAGGAGGTCCTTCGAGGTCTCGAGTGTGATTTCTTCGCCGTAGACGCTCGCGTGCATGAGCAGCTTCACCAGGCTCCCCTCGAGCTCGCGGATGTTGCTCTTCACGTTGTCGGCGATGAACGTGAGCACGTCGTCGGGAATCGGTCTTTTTTCCTTCTCCACCTTCTTCTTCAAGATGGCGATCCGCGTCTCGAAGTCGGGGGGTTGGATGTCCGCGATAAGGCCCCACTCGAAACGGGATCTCAAGCGCTCTTCGAGCGTGGGGATCTCCTTCGGCGGGCGATCGCTCGTCACGACGATCTGCTTGTTCGATCCGTGGAGCGCGTTGAACGTGTGGAAGAACTCCTCCTGCGTGCTCTCCTTGCCGGCGAGGAACTGGATGTCGTCGATGAGAAGCGCGTCGACGTTCCTGTACTTCTCGCGAAACTCGTGGCTCTTGCCCTGCCGAATGGCCGTGATGAGCTCGTTCATGAAGATCTCCGCCGAGCTGTAGTGGATCTTCATCCGGCGCTTGGAGTCGATGAGATGGTGGCCGACCGCCTGCATCAAGTGGGTCTTGCCGAGCCCGACGCCCCCGTAGATGAAGAGCGGGTTGTAGCGGGAGGCAGGATTCTCGGCGACCGCCTGGCACGCCGCGTAGGCCATCTGGCTGTTGGTTCCCTGAACGAACTCCTCGAACACGTACTTGGGATTGAGCGGCTCGCCGCCGTTTCCGTTTCGCCTCCTGGGGACGAGCACGGTGGGATTCTCGAAGCGCTTCGACAGCGTGTCGTCCGACGACCCGTTTGTATGTCGGAATCGGACGAGCGGCTCGCCGCCGATGAGATCCCTGAAAACGTAGCACACCTTGTCCTTGTGGTGCTCTTCGACCCAATCCATGAAGAACTTACTCGGGCACTCGATGGTGATGGTGTTGTCCTCGATCGAGGCGAGGTGCATGGGCTTGAACCAGGTCTGAAGGGTCTGCTTGGTGACCAGCGTCGTGACCCGAGTCAGAAAATCCGACCATACCTGGTCGTAGCCCCCGTCTGACGGGTGGATTGACATCGTTCAACGCCCCTTTTCACGTTCCCGCTACCCAGTGCAGGAGATGCCGGCCTGGTCAGGCCGGGCACCCCTAATCTTTAACAAAGTTATCGATAGGCAGAAGAAAGTTCCCCGCGCCCGGGGAAAAGGCCAAAGGGTTTATCCACAATTGTGGATAACGAGACAACTATTTACAGTACAACAAGTTCCGCCAAAGGAGACGGCGAGAATCGACGAGTTGTCCACAGTGCGCCCCTAAGATGTTGTGTTTCTTGTTGTTGGGAAAAAGCCGCAATGGCTGTAGAAGACACTCGACTGAGCGAAGGTCACGCTAACAGAAAACGGCGCGCGCCTTCAAGGCGAAAATGCAGTTACCCACAAGATTCCCGAAGCGAATTGTTCCCAACCGGTTAACGATTCGGCATCCGTGGATTATTGCGCTCGACAATTGGCTTGACTTTCGCGCTCGGCTGGGGTAGCTTCTCCTCTTTGGGCTTGAGCGCCATTACAAAGAACTCGCCCGGGTTTGGCGCGACCCGATCACCCATTTTCATAGAGACAGACTCTATCGGCAATCGGCTGGAGTGTCATCGTGAAACAAACATTTCAACCCAGACTTCAAAGACGTGCACGCGTTCACGGTTTTCGCAAGCGGATGAGCACACGGGGCGGAAGGCTCGTTCTCAAACGCCGGCGGTCCAGAGGAAGAAAACGGCTGGGCGTCTGACCGTGAGACGCGGGGTTCGCCGTGGACGGCCGTGCGGCCGGCGTTCCTAAAGAGGGGGCGGTCCGATGCCGCGAGACGTCCTGCAGAGCCCGTGGCAGTTTCGGCTGGTTTACCAGAACGGGAAGAAGGTCAACTGCAAGCACGCGGTTCTTTTTTATCATGAGACAGGTGAACCGGACGGCGGGTGTCTGTTCGGCGTCGTCGCGAGCAAGCGCGTAGGGGGCGCTGTCGAGCGGAACCGGGCCAAAAGGCTCCTTCGCGAGGCCGTGAGGTTCACCGCACATCGATTGATCCGTCGAGATCTTTGGATCGTACTCGTCGCGAGGAAGAACATTCTCGAGTGCAGCTCCGCGGACGTGTCGAGAGATCTCCAACATGGGATGATGGGCGAGGGGTTGATCCGGGGCGAACCCCCGGTGTAATTATCTCGATATCTAATAACGAGAAAATTTCATGAAGCGCATAGTGACCGGGTTTCTGATCGCTGCCGTCGGTGCCTACAAGAAGTTCGTGTCTCCCATCCTTCCCCGGTGCTGCCGGTACTATCCCAGCTGCTCGACATACGCAGTTCAATCCATACGCAAACACGGTCCGTGGCGCGGCTCGCTCCGATCGGTCCACCGGATTTGCCGGTGCCATCCTTGGCATCCCGGCGGGTTCGACCCGGTGGAGTAATCCCCAACGACGAGGAGTCCTACACTGGAAAGACGACTGCTGATTGCCTTTGTCCTTTCGATGGCGCTCATCCTGGGGTACCAGGGCCTCTACTACATGCCGCGGATGAAGAAGGTCGAGGAGGCCAGGCGGGCGAAGCTCGCCGAGGAGCAGCTCCGTACCCCCACCTCCGCCGACACGCTCCGCGACCATTTCGGGCCGGACTCGCTCCAAGCCGCCTCGGCGAGCGCGCCCGATTCCGCGAAGGCCGGCTCTGATGTCGAAGGGTTCCCTGCCGCCGAGACGGCCCCGCCGCGGCTCATCACCGTGCGGACTCCCCTCTACGACGTCGTGATCACGACCACGGGGGCCGAAATGGTCTCCGCGCGTCTCACGCAGTTCAAAACGCGCGGCGAACCCGTGGAGCTCATCGCTCAGGATGACACGCCTGGGGTCGGGGGCATGGTGGATGTCGCCCTCGTCGGGGAAGAAAAAACTCTTCCCCTCTCCGGCATGGCCTTCGACGCCTTTGTCGAGGGGGCCTCCTCGCCCCTCGAGGAGGGAGCGACGGTGGCCGTCGATGCCGGGAGCCCGGAGAAAACGCTCACGTTCCGGACGGCAGGACCGGATGGGCGTTCGATCGAGAGATACTACGTTTTCAAGCCCGACTCGTACGTCGTCAAGTCGGGTGTTCGATTCGGCTCCGCCCACCTGCCCTTCGTCCGCTCGGTCGAATGGGGCTTTGGGCCGGGGCTTCGGTCGACGGAGGCGAACGTCGTCGAGGACGTGGCGGCCAGACGGGCGGTCCTTCGCCTGGGCGAAGAGTACTACCGGCTGAAAAAGGGAGATTTCGAGGAGAAGCATTCGGGAACGGTGGATTGGGTCTCGCTCCAGGTGAAATACTTCACCGTTGCTCTCATGGCGCCGACTCCCATGGGAGGCGAAGCGCGCCTCCTGGGGAGAAAAAGCGACGCGTTCATGACGGCGTCGATGCAGCTCCCCGTCGCCGAACGCCAGGGGCGCGTGGATCAGACCGTCGAGCTCTACATGGGGCCCATCGATTACGACGGGCTCGAGGCCATGGGGCGCGGGCTCGAGAAGAACGTCGATCTCGGGAACAAGTACTTCCGGCCGGTGAGTTGGGGGGTGCTGTGGGGTCTCCTCAAGCTCCACAACTTCATCCCTAATTACGGCATCGTGATCATCATTCTATCGATTTTCACCAAGGTCGTGTTCTACCGCCTCACGCACAAGAGCTTCAAGTCCATGCGGGAAATGCAGGCGCTCCAGCCGAGGCTTCAGGCTCTCAAGCAGAAGTACAAGGACAACCGGCAAAAGCTCAGCGAGGAGACGATGAAGCTCTACAAGGAAGCGGGAGTGAACCCTCTGGGAGGGTGCCTCCCCATGCTCCTGCAGATGCCGGTGTTCATCGCCCTCTTCAACGTGCTCCGCAACACGATCGAACTTCGGCAGGCGCCATTCGTGGGGTGGATCAACGACCTCTCGCAGCAAGACATGCTCGCCCGATTGCCCGTAAGCCTGCCGCTCATCGGCGATGCCTTGAGCGTCCTTCCCATACTCATGGGAGTGGGGATGATTTTTCAGTCCAAGATCGGGGGCTCCATCACCGGGGCCGAGGCCACGCCGGGACAGTCCAAGATGATGACGTATTTGATGCCGATCGTTTTCACCGCTCTCTTCTACAAGATGCCCTCCGGGCTCGTGATCTACTGGATCGTCAACACGGTGCTGTCGATCGTGCAGCAGTACTATATCAACAAAGGGGCTGAAAAGGCGGAGAGGGCGAAGGCCGCCGCCAGCGCGGCGTAAGCGGGTCAATCATAGAAAACAACCGCAAAGAAAATTCGAAGGCCAACCGAGTGATGGCGAAAATGGAAGCCAAGGAAAGGTGATGCAGCAATGACCCACTCCATCGAGACTTCCGGCAAGACGATCGAACAGGCGCTTCAGAAGGCGCTCAAGGAACTCAACGCGCGTGCCGAGGACGTGGACATCGAAATTCTTCCCGGGGCGAACAAAGGTTTCCTGGGGGGACTCTTCGGGTCGAAGATGGTCGGCATACGCGTGACGCTGCGGGAGGCCAAAGGCGAGACGAACAGCTTGGACACCCTCAAGGAGATCCTCGCGAAAATGCTCGGCTTGATGGGGGTCGATTACGAACTGCAGATCGAGACGCTGCCCGACACGACGTTCATCAATATCAACTCCGAAGGGCTCGATGGTCTACTGATCGGGCGCCGCGGGGAGACGCTCGCCTCTCTGCAGCACGTTGTGAACCGCGTCTTCACCGCCAGGACCGGACAACACAGCAAAATCACGATCGACGTCGGCGGGTACACCAAGCGAAAGTACCGCCTCCTCGTCGAACGGGCCCGCAAGATGGCCGATAGGGTCCGGCACACGGGAAAAGACTTCGACTTCGAACCGCTCAAAGCCTCCGATCGCCGGATCATTCACCTCGCGATATCGGAGGTGAGCGATGTGACGACCTACACGATCGGTGACGGGCTGCTCCGGAAGGTCGTCGTCACTCCCAAGACGAGCGCGACCTCCGAGAACGCGGCCAGGCCCAAAGACTAGCGGTCGCCTCGCCAACAGGGCACGCGTGAATGCTGCCCGCGCTGCAAGGTCGTTTCGAACCCTGCGCTCCGCGGCGGAGCACGACCTCGTCCCCACAGGTGCGACATGACGATCGAACACGACCAGACGATCGCGGCGCTTGCCACGCCCGCGGGAGAATCGGGGATCGCGGTCATCCGCTTCTCGGGTGCCGAGACCCTGCCCATTCTCTCGACGCTTTTCCGTACGATGAGCGGCGCGCCCCACGCCGGCCCCTGGGAACACAGGCGTCTCTACCACGGGATCGTGTGCGACGGCGCGGGCGAGGCGATCGACGAGGCCATGTGCGCCGTCATGCGCGGACCCGAATCGTACACGGGAGAAGATACCGCCGAGATCAGCTGCCACGGGAGCACGCTCGTCGTCACGCGGATCCTCGAGGCGGCTTTCGAACGCGGCGCCCGTCCCGCCGCCCCCGGCGAATTCACGAAGCGCGCTTTTCTCAACGGCAAACTGGATCTCATACAGGCGGAGGCGGTAGCCGATCTCATCCACGTGCGAAGCGAGCTGCAGCGCAAGGTGGCCCGCGAACAGCTCGCCGGCACCCTGTCCGTCCGTATCAACGAACTCGCCGCGGAGATGCTCAACCTTTTGGGGCTCGTCGAAGCCAACATCGATTTCATCGAGGAAGGCATCGACACCATCGATTATGACGCTGCGTGCACGCTCATAAGAAGCCACCGCGAGCGTCTCGGGGCGCTGCGCGCGTCGTCGGCCCTTGCGCGTCCTTTCCGCGAGGGGTACCGTGTGGTCATCGCCGGGCCGGTGAATTCGGGAAAGAGCAGCCTCTTCAACCGCATCATCGGCGAGAAGAGGGCGATCGTCACGGATATACCGGGAACGACACGCGACGTCCTCAGGGAACCCATCGTTCTCGACGGAGTGCTCTTCATCCTCCAGGATACCGCGGGTCTAAGGGGAACGACGGATCGAATTGAACGAATCGGCGTCTCGCTCGCGGAGACGACGCTCGGCGAGTCGGACATCGTTCTCTTCGTCGTGGACGGATCCGAACCGCTCTCCAGCGACGCGAAGAGCCGTCTCGAAGCGCTCGATGCGAAAAGAACGATCGTTGTCGTGAACAAAACGGATCTCCCCGAACGCGTGACGCCGGAACTGCTCGCTCCTGTTTGCCCAGGCGCACGCGTGATCCGCGCATCCGCGAAGACGGGCGACGGCGCACGCGATATCGAGCGCGCGTTCATCGAGGGCATCGGACGGGATGGCCTCGACCGGATCGCGCGCGAACGCGTCGTGCTCAATGCGCGGCTGGTGTCGCTCCTCGATACGGCAAACGAGCGTCTCGGGGCACTCGAGCAGGGATTCGGGAACCACGCGCCTCTGGAAATCCTCGCGCTCGATGCGCGAGAGGTTCTCGCGTGCTACGAGACGGCGACAGGCAGGCGGTACTCGGACGATTTGCTCGACACGATCTTCTCGCGGTTTTGCATCGGCAAGTGATTGCGGTTCGATCGCTGGAGCCGGCAAAGAAAGTTTTATTGCGGAGACGCAGTGAGGCGTCGATGACGTCATGACCCGACACTACGACATCATCGTGATCGGCGGCGGCCACGCCGGGTGCGAAGCCGCGCTCGTGGCGGCGCGGTCAGGGGCAAGAACCGCACTCGTCACCTTGAAGAAGGACCGCATCGGTCACATGCCGTGCAATCCAGCTGTGGGAGGGCTCGCCAAGGGGCATCTCGTCAAAGAAGTCGACGCCCTCGGCGGAGAGATCGGCCGTGCGACGGATGCGACGGGCATCCAGTTCCGTATGCTGAACCGCGGGAAAGGGCCGGCCGTCTGGTCGCCCCGCGCGCAGGTCGACAAGATCGCGTATCGCGCGTTGATGCGACATGTCGTTGAACATCAGACAAACTTGGATTTGATTGAAGACGAGGTTGCGGAGGTCTTGAGTGAACGCTATAGGTTCCAAGGCGTTATCCTCAAGGGAGACAACAAGTTGCTCGCCAAATACGGCGTCCTCACGGGCGGTACGTTTCTCCGGGGTCTCATGCACATTGGCGAGCGCAAGATCGCCGGAGGACGAGAAGGCGAACCCCAAGCCGCTGGACTCTCCGAGTCGCTCCGTGCTGCAGGGTTTCGCGTCGGACGTCTCAAGACGGGCACTCCCCCGAGGATCCTCAGGTGCTCGGTCGATTTCTCGCGTTTCGACCCTCAGCCTGGAGACGACCCGCCTCAGCCGTTCTCGCACTCGACGCCCGCCATCCATCAGACGCAGGAGCTGTGTTATCTCACGTACACCAACGAGAAGACACACGAGATACTGAGGGGGGCGCTCGACCGATCGCCGCTCTTCCGCGGCGACATCACGGGCGTGGGTGCGCGCTATTGTCCGTCCATCGAAGACAAGGTGGTTCGTTTCCCCGATAAGACGCGGCACCAAATCTTCATCGAACCCGAGGGACGGAACCATCCAGAACTGTACTTGAACGGCGTTTCGACGAGCATGCCGGTCGACATCCAACTCAAGATGCTCCAATCCATACCGGGCCTCGACACAGCCGTCATGCGCCGTCCGGGCTACGCGGTCGAGTACGACTTTTTCCCGCCGGATCAGCTCAAACGAACGCTCGAGTCGAAGAACATCGAGGGCCTGTATTTCGCCGGTCAGGTGAACGGGACCTCGGGATACGAAGAAGCTGCGGCGCAGGGGTTTGTCGCGGGAATCAATGCCGTCCTCAAACTCAAAGGCGAACCCCCGTTCGTGCCGAGACGCGATGAAGCGTACATCGGCGTGCTCCTCGACGACCTGACCACGAAAGACATCGACGAGCCGTATCGCATGTTCACGTCGCGTGCGGAGTTTCGTCTGTCGCTCCGCCAGGATAACGCGGATGAGCGGCTCATGAGCTACGGCGTTCGTTGGGGGCTCGTCGAAGAAACGGCGTGGGAGAAGGTCCAGCAGCGCGTCGCGGGAGTCAAGAGGATCGTCGAGCGTCTCGGTAAAACCACTTTCCCCGGGCAATCGGGAAACGAGCTTTTCGCCGCGATGGGACTCGAGACGGTCAATAAACCGTCGTCGCTTCTCCAGGTGCTCCGGCGGCCGGATGTCCGATTCCGTCACGTCGAGCCATTCATCGGTGACGGCACGGACCTCGGCGACGACATGGATCGTCACATCGAATGTTCCATCAAATACATGGGGTATCTCGACCGCCAGGAGCGCGACATACAGCTCGTCCGCGACATGGAGGGCAGGACGATCCCCGGCGATTTCCCGTTCGAAACCATCGCGGGGCTCAGCACCGAAGCGCGCCAGAAGCTCGCGAGAAAACGCCCCGAGACGATAGCGCAAGCCTCGCGAATATCTGGTGTTAGAGCGTCGGATCTCTCCATACTCGTCGTCCACCTGGAGCGCCATCGCAGGTCGAAACCTGCGGATTCCGCTTCTGCCGCCTATGTCAACCGGCCCCGCTGACGATGTCTCCAGAGTGCTTGCCGCATTGGCGGGCACGTCTCACCGCCTCGATGAGCGGGCGTTTCGTCTCTATGTGGCGGATCTCCTCGCGTGGAACCGCGACATTCCCCTCGTCTCCAGGCGCGACACACCGGCCGTCGTCACGCGCCTCGTCGAACGCAGCATCCGCCTCTGGGATTTCGTCTGCGGCGCCGTGGGGAGTGAACGCATGGCGTCTCTTCGCCGTGTCGTGGACATCGGTACGGGAGCGGGCTTTCCGGGATTCGTGTGGAAGATGCTCGCGCCCGAACTCGACATCGTCCTCGTCGAACGCAGGGAGAGAAAGATCGCATTCCTCGAGCGCGTGATCGCGCGTACTGGCGCGGCGAACATATCGGCGATCGCCGCGGATCTAAGCGAGTTTGCCCGATGCGAAAGCCACGAACACGCTTTCGATCTCGCGGTGATGATGGCGGTGGCGGCGCCTGAGGATGTCGCCGAACCCATCGAACGCATTCTTCGTGTGCCTGGATATTTCTGCGTCGTTCGCGGCCGGGAGCAAGAGAGCCCACAGGGACGTCTCGGCCGGAGCCTTCAGGAGATCGCGCGAAGCGACACCTCTGAAGGGCGGTTTCTCCTCTACACGTCAACCCCGGAGCGCGCCGATCCTGCCTAGTTTCCAAGAGCGTCGGGGATGGACACCGCTCGCAAAACCTGCCTAGTTTCCGAGGGCGTCGGAGGTGGACGGCGCTCGCAAAACCTGCCTAGTTTTCGAGGGCGTCGGAGGTGGGC
>CAZYCB010000521.1:0-3532 GCA_964645735.1 uncultured bacterium
CGTCGCCTTTTCTTCGATCGAGGCGCGCTTCAGCTTCTCGATGTACCTTCCTGCGAGCTCCTGGAGGAACGGGTTGTCCGTGTGCTCCTTGTACTCCTCCCACAGGCGGATCGACGCCTCGGTGTCTCCCGCCCTGGAGTACACGAACGCGGCGAAGCGCTCCGTGTATTCTGGGGCGCCGGGCACTCGCGAGGCAAGCTCAAAATATCTCGCGGCGATAGCGCTGTCGCGCCGGTTGACGAAGTTGAGGAATCCGATCTCGAACGGGAGCTGCCAGGACTTCGGATTGTGCGCCATCCCGCGCTTCAAGATGTCCACCCCGTCGTCGAATGCGCCCGCGTCCTCCGAAACGACCATCGCGCCGAACACGTAAGCGAAGATGAAGTGCGGATCCAACGCGGTAACGATATCGATGAGACCGCCGAAATACTTGAGATCGTGGTTCCCCTTGCGGAACTCGCCGTAGTACTGGACGGCGTTGAGCCAGACCACGTCCGCGGCGAGCTCTCGGTACCCCAGAGAGAGCTCTTTGACGAACTTCCCCGACGGAAGGTAGAGCTTATCGCACAGGTAGGGGCGGAACCGGTACTTCTGAACCGAGACAGTGGCGAGAACGAGGCCGCAAAGGATGACGGCGCAGAATGCGGAGAAGATCGCCTTTCGCCGCAGTTCCGCCGTCATGCCGCCACGTCCCTCCGCTTGAAAATGAGCGCGCTCAAGAACAGCGCGGCGAGCGTGTAGAAGAGGCCGTAGACGGCGACCGCGTACACGTAGTTGTCCATGAGGGGCAGTCCATGCACCGCCTCGGATCTCACATTGAAGAGCGAGAGGTTGGGCAAAAGGTAGTACCCGACCGAGCTCAGCGCGGTGAATCCCGCCCCGCCGAAGTGCCTCGAGAATTCGAGGAGGTCGCCGCTCAGGTGTCCGCTCACCACCACGCACAGCGTGAAGAGAGCGCTCAAAAGCGGCGACGTGAACGTCGAGAAAAACGTCATCACCGCCGTCACCACGGCCACCTCGAGACCGGCGAGAAAAACCGCGACGAAAATCACCGGGTTGAACGGCGTCCGGCTCAAGAGCATCATGCAGAAGTACACGAGCGTCATGCACGACATCACGAGTACGACAGTGACCCACGTGCCGACGAACTTGCCGACGATGAAATCCGCGCGGCTGATCGGCTTGGAGAGGATATTGGGAAGTATCCCCTTCTCCCTCTCGCGCGAATAGGACCCCGCGGCGATCAGGACGACGAGGAGCACGCCGAACACGGAAATCGACGCGAGCCCGATGTCGACGATGATCTTCTTCTGCGCGCCGACGGCCAGCGGCGCCAGCACGTACGACGAGACCATGAGGAGAAACCCGAACACCAGGACGACGAGGAGAACCCGTTCCTTGATGTAGCCCTTGATCGTGTACCTGGCCACAGCGAGGGCCGGTATGTTCGTGCTAGCGAGTCTCTGCATAAATCATCTCTTCGATATCGGTTGCCAACTTCTTCGAGCCCTGTTGCGAGACCTCGGTAAGGGTCTCGATGAGATAGTCTTCCAGATTGAATTTCAGCGGCTTGATCTCCACGACCTCTCCGCCAAAGGCGTAGACCTTCGATACGAGCTGTTTGACGACTCCCCTTCCCTCACACCTCAAAACCACGGCCTCCGGATTCCCGTAGACGAGCTCGATCCCCTTGTCGAGCCGCTCGAACATCCTCGGGTCCAAACCCGAGACGGTCACCTCCACAGGAGTCGATTTGTGTTTGTAGATGTCGCCCAGCGCGAGACACCTCTGTATCTTGCCGCCGCTCAGGATTCCGACGCGATCGCATACGGCTTCGACATCGGGAACGATGTGCGAACTCATCAAGATCGTCTTGCCTTGCTCTTTGAGCGAGAGCAGCAGCTGTCTGAACTGCCTTCTCCCGACTGGGTCCAGGCCCGTGTACGGCTCGTCGAGTATGAGAAATTCCGGGTCGTTCATCAGAGCCACAGCGATCCCGAGCCTCTGGCGCATCCCCTTTGAGTACGTCTTGACCCTGGCGTGCGCCTTCGCCTCCAGACCGACGACGGAGAGCAGGTGTTCCTTTCGTGTGCGAATGGCGCCGGGGGCGAGTCTGAAGAGCTCGCCGACGAATTGCAGCATCTCGCTCGCGTTCAGGAACGGGTAGAGCCCCGTCTCCTCACCGAGGAATCCGATCCGCGAGAGCGCCCGGCGCCCCGCGCCGTCCTCTTCGAAGAGACGAACCTTCCCCGAGTCCGGCCGCAGGAGGCCGAGAATGAGCCGCATCGTCGTCGTCTTCCCCGCGCCGTTGTGGCCGAGAAGTCCGAATACCTCACCGCGCTCGATGCGGAGCGACAACCCGTCGAGAACACTTTGTTTCTTCGCGAGAAACCCTCGTGAGTAGGTTTTGGCGATATTGTCCAGTTCGAGTACAGTCATGGCCGAATTCTTTCCATCCCCCTCTCGCGAGGGGTGTTATGCAGATTCCGTACCGGCGGAGCGAAAGAAAAAAGGGCGAAAGATCCGTGAATCTTCCGCCCTTTTCCTGGCTTTTCCGCGGTCCTGTTAGGAGCCGCTCGAGAGCGTGATGATCGCGACGCCAGCGGTCTTGCCGCATCCGTCGATCGTGTAGCCCACGTTCACGCCACCTTGCACGATGGCCACGTATCCGGTCTGACCGGCTGTCGCGGCAGCGGCGCCCCACTGGGGCTCGCTCGCGGCCTTGGTGAACGGGTTCTCGAGAAGAGCCTGGTTCGGCAGCAAGTCCTGGATCGTGTCGCCGCTCGGGAGAGCGTCGGCGTTATCCGTGGCGTACACGCCGTTGTTCTGGACCGAGAAGTCCTCGGCGGCAAGCTGAACCGTATGGCAGTTCGACTTCGTCGAGGCTTCCTTCGCACGAGCCTGCATGCTGATGAAGTTCGGAATCGCGATCGCCGCGAGGATACCGATAATCACCACCACGATCATGAGCTCGATCAGGGTGAAACCTTTGTTGTTCATCGGACAAACCCCCTTTTTGGTTGTTAACTGAGTCGGTGCTTCATCGTCCGACCGTCTATCCGATCCTGTCCATCGTTTTGGCAAGTAGCATGCCAATCAGAAACTCGTGTGGGGCCGCTCGCAACGTGTTGAAAAGACGCCGATTGCCATGTGCCGCTGGAGGGCCTGCGCGCGGGTCCCGGGCTACGGCGGCGGGACCTCGTGGCCGCTTTTGCAATCGGCACGGTTCAGAATCTCAATAAACAGTCTCCTTCTTGCGGCACTTCTCGAGACCGTAGCGCTGGATCTTCCGGTAGAGCGTCGACGCGTTGATGCCGAGGATAGAGCTCGCGCGCTTTTTCTGCCAGTTCGTGTCCTCGAGCACCTTCAGGAGGTACTCCTTCTCGAGTTCATCGAGCGTCACCTCCGCCCTGTCTGTGATGAGACTCGCGTGGGCCTCGCCCTTCAAGCGGAGCTTGTCCGGAAGCGACTCCACCTGGATCTCAGGCATATCCTCGAGGATCACGGCGCGTTCGATGACGTTCTCGAGTTC
>CAZYCB010000522.1:0-3552 GCA_964645735.1 uncultured bacterium
GATCTCGAGGCTCAGGTTTGCGAGTTTCCTCGCGACTCCCCGGGGAACGATCCTCTCCATCGCCTCGAACGAGATATTCTCGTCGTGGCCGCGCGCGGCCTTCGTCGAAGGAGTGAAGATCGGTTCATCGAGGCGCGACGATTCCCCCAGGCCGCTGGGGAGTTCTATCCCGCACACGGCCCCCGACTCTTGGTATTCGCGCCAGCCCGAGCCGGCAAGATACCCGCGAACCACGCACTCGACGTCGAAGCGCCTGGCCTTTCGAACCAGCATGCTTCTTCCCGCGAGTTCCTTCCTCCCCCTGAACCGATCCGGGTACTCGTTCACTTCCGCGGTGATGAAATGCGTTTTGAGTCTGCCTGCGAAAACGCCGTACCATCCCAAGGTCATCTGAGTGAGCACGATACCTTTTCCCGGAACAGGTGTGGGCAGGACCACATCGAACGCGCTCACCCGGTCGGTCGCCACGATGAGAAGCCGGTCTCCGAGGTCGAAGATGTCCCTCACCTTTCCGCTCGCGTCGGGGTGCAGTCCGCAATCCGATGTCCTCACCAGAACATTGGCCATAGAACTCCTCGTTCCCGTTGCGTCACACTATTTTCACCCGCCTGCCCTCGACCCTCAACTGCCCCAGCGCGAAGAGTTCGACGGCCCGGACGTACGTTTTGTGTTCCTCGACATGAATTCTGTTGATGAGCGTGTCTTCGTCGTCGTCATCCTCGACCGGGACCGTCGACTGCAGGATGATCGGTCCCCCATCGATGCTCCGGTCCACGAAATGAACGGTGCACCCCGATACTTTCACTCCGTAGTCGACCGCCTGCCGGGCCGAGTGGAGCCCGGGGAAGCTCGGCAGCAGAGCGGGATGGATGTTCACGATTCTGTTCTCGAACGCGTTGAACAAGGGACCTTTCAATATGCGCATGAATCCCGCGAGAGCGATGAGATCGACGCGGTGTTCGAGGCAGATTCTCGCCATCTCGGTCTCCGCCTCCTCGGGCAGGCGGCCCTTCGTCGCCGTCACCGGCACGGGGTATGCGGGAACGCCGTATTCCCTCGCGAACTCGATCGCCCCCGCCTCGGGATTGTCCGTCACGAGGCATACGACCTCTGCGGGAAATCCCTTCCGCCGCGAGGCCTCCACGATCGCCTTGAAGTTGCTCCCGCGTCCCGACGCCAACACACCGACATTGCATTTCTTACCGGGCAACTCGACCTCCTGTCGCATCCCTCGTTGCTCGACTCGCCGAGACTATACCATCCCCTCCAATGTCCCGCATCAAAAAAGTCGTTGGCGGATGATTCCGATGACGAACGAGAGAACGACGAGTGAAATCCCGGCTGCCTTCCGAGAGCGCCGGCCCCGTGCGAGAACGTAGAGGGTCAAACCGCCGTAGAAAACCCACGGATCCGGCGCCGCCAGCGACAACGTCCCCGGAACCTTCTCGGCGGAGGCGACGAGCGCCGCCTGGAACAGCGTTGAGGCGCGGTCGAGACCGGCGAAAAGCAAACCCCCTGCGGCCGGAACGACGATCGACGCGAACACGGTGACCGCCGAGTAGATGAGCACGAACGCGATGGGCAGTACGAACACGAGCGTCGCCACAGGGGACATGAGACTCATGCTCCCGAAATAGTGGAGGATGATGGGAGTCACAAAGAGCTGGGCGGCAAGACTCACCACGAGCGACGAACGGATCGAGAAGAACAACCGGGCCGCAAAACTCTTCGACTCCGGCGGCCGGAGTATCCGTACGCACAACATGACGGCGAGCGTCGCCATGAACGACAGCTGGAACGCCACGGAGAAAAGCGTGTTCGGATACACGAGAACGACGATCACGAACGCACGCGCGAGAGCTCCCACAGGGTCGAGGGGACGTTTGAAAACCGACGCGACGATGATCACCATCGCCATGACGAGGGCCCTGTAGAGCGAAACGATGAACCCGACGATGGCGACGTAGAGAACCAGGGCCGCGAGCACGGCGGCACTGCTTCGCTTTCGCAGCAGGCGCAGAAAGGCGACCAGCGCGCCGGCCACCAGGCTCAAGTTCCACCCGCTGAGCGCGAGAAGATGCGTCACGCCCAGCGCCCTGAAGGCCTCCTTCGCGCGGTTGTCGAGGTACCCGGTTTCGCCGAGAAGAAGCGCTATGGGGATCCCCGTTCGGGACCCGAGCGATTGTCCGAGTTCCCTGCGAACCCGGTCGTGGCAGGGAAAGAGCACCTCTCGCCCGATCCAGCTGCCGCCGACGCCTCCGGGGCGCTCGACCCCGTCGGCTGCAGCCCGAAACTCCCCGCACACCCCAATCCCCAGAAGCCGCCTCGCGTACGCCTCCTCCGACCCCTCGGTCGGCTTCTTCCACACCCCCGCGAGGCGCAGGCTATCGCCGTACTCGACAACGAACTCTTTCGTCTGAACGAGGACGGTGCATTCGACCCCGTCCACGCGGGTGCGAAATTCGAACGCGAGTCCCCCGTAACGGTAGTACGGGAACCGGCACACCCACCCCTCCAAACGCGATCGTTCGCTCCACTGGGAACTCTCCGAGCGCACTCGCTCCACGTCCGCACGGAACGCGGCTATCCAGAACCAGCCGTATAGAAAGAAGAGCACCCCCGAGACGCAAAGCCAAACCGCCTCCGTCCTCGAGCCCGCACGGCGCCGCGCGCAAGCGAGAAGAAGAAAAAGGGCACACACGGCGATCCGCGGATCGCGCGTGATGCCCGCTGCAAGCGCCGCGGCCAGCATCCACACCATCCCGACCTCCTCCCGTCACACTGGCTCGGTCGCAACCGACCGGCCGGGTTCACACCCGGTAAAACTCGACTCTGTTCTTCCCCTTTCTCTTGGCCACGTACAGCGCCGCGTCCGCCCGCGAAAACAGCTCTTCCTCCGTACGGGCATCGTCCGGGAAAACCGCCGCCCCGATGCTCACGGTGATTTGGCGGCATTTCCCCTCGTCATCGAGGAACTCGTCGTATCCCGCGATGACCGCCCGCAACCTCTCGGCGGTGTGAATCGCCTCCATCTCCGCCGTTCCCGGAAGGAGGATGACGAATTCCTCGCCACCGTAGCGGAACGGCGAGTCGATTTTACGCAGGTTGTCGCGTATGAGATCGGCCACGACCACGAGCGCCTCGTCCCCTTTTCTGTGCCCCAGAGTGTTGTTGATCGCCCTGAAATCATCGATGTCGAGGACGAGCATCGACAGCTTCGTCGCCGAACGCGTGGCCCTCTCCAACTCGATCCGGACCATGCGATCGTAGAACTGTCTGTTGTACACGCCCGTGAGTTTGTCGATGGACGTGAGATTCTCGAGCCGGACCGTGTTCTCGATGATCTGCTCGACGATCCCCGACGCGATTTCCACCCGATTGCGGAGAAGTGGGCCGTCGTCGTCCCCGACGAGCCACACCTCGAGCACGCCCCAGAAGTCGTCCTGCGAAAAGATCGGCGCCACCGCGAGGGTCCCGACCTCGCCTGCGCCCGATCTGCCACGAGGCGCCCCCGGCCGGGGGATACCCTGCGCTCCGGCCGCTGAAGCGTCG
>CAZYCB010000523.1:0-1598 GCA_964645735.1 uncultured bacterium
GCCGTGTTGTGTCTTGCCGTCTCGACGGCGGCCGGGCAGGACCCAACAGTCACCGTCTACTTCGACCAGGCTCTCACACAGCGAACGACGGAGTGCCCGGGCCCCGGGCTCGGCACGCTCTACGTCGTGGCGGAGAACTTCAACTGCTTCATGGCCGCCATCGAGTTCAAGATCGATTACCCGTCGTGCATGACGTGGCTCACCGATCTCGACACTCAGCCCATCACCATCGGGACAACACCGACCGGCATCACCATGGGGTACCCGTTCCCGCAGAACGCGTTCAATCCCTTTCAGGTGATGCGCGTCCTCGTCATGTGGAACTGCAGCGGCTGTGATCAGACGAACCAGCGCGTCAGCGTCGTTCCGAACCCCACGTTCGGTTACGTGCGCGCCGTTCGTTATCCCGACTGGGAGTTTATAGAGGCCGAGGGACGCGCGTCGGTCGTCTGCCAGAACGTGGCTCTCGACATCAAGCCGGGGTCCTGCCCGAACGCCTTCAACGTCAAGGTGTTCGATTTTGCGGAAGGCGAAAAGCCCATGAAGGGCGGCGTTCTGCCGGTGGCCGTTCTGGGGAGCGAGACGTTCGACGTGGCCGACGTGGATCTCTCCACGCTCCGTCTCGAGGGTGTGGCGCCGCTCGCCAAGGGCGGCCCGAAAATCGTGGACGTTGCCGCCCCCGCTTCAGGCACGGCTTATTGCGAGTGCGGGACGGGAGGCCCCGACGGCTATCCCGACATCATGATGCGGTTCAACTCGCAGGACATCGCACGGGCGATCGCCCCCGGGTACGAGGGGGACCGCGAGCTCGTGCTCACGGGTACGTATCTCGATGGAATACCTTTCGAGGCGAAGGACTGCATCAGGATCGTGGGACACGAGCCTACGCCGCTCGAGTATGCGAACGAGCCGGTACTGCAGGGTGCCGTTCCCAACCCGTTCAACCCCGTCACGCGGCTGACGTACTTCGTACCCGAGAGGCAGCAGGTGCGCCTTGCTGTGTACGATGTCGCCGGGCGGTTGGCGGCGAAACTGGTCGATAGCGTCGTCGACGCGGGGGAGCATACCGTCGAATGGAAGGCGGACGGTTTCGCGAGCGGTGTCTACTTCGCGCGTATGGAAGCGGGAGGCACCACACAGGTCACGCGTCTCGTGCTGCTCAAATAGCTATTTGAGCGGAGCGATGTCGAAGCGGATCGTTCGAGAAAGCGAGGGGTGCCGAGGGGCACCCTTTGCTCTTACTCGTCCGCGGCCGCTGTTGCCGCGGCGGTTTGTCATGACCATGAGGCCGTTATAGCCACGACGCGGGGTCTTGTTTGAAGTACGCGCTCAGTTCTCTGTACACGTCGGGGTACGTCTTTTTGAAGTCTCCCGGAGCCTCGAAGAAACCCTCCACGGCCACGGCGAAGAATTCCCCGGTGTCGTCGGCGCCGTAGGGGTCCAGGAGCGTGGGCCTCCGCCGGTCGACATCCTTTTGGAATTGCTTGAAGGCTTCGGTGAAAGCCTTTATCCAGGAATCATATCTGGCTTTGGTCTCGAGGCGGGGGACTCCGTCGATCTCCCCGTTTTCGAGGTCGAGCTGGTGCGTGAATTCGTGG
>CAZYCB010000524.1:0-14471 GCA_964645735.1 uncultured bacterium
CGAACGCGTCGAGGTGCATGGAGGTCACAGCAGCCGCGTTGGATCGTTTCGCGACCCCGACGTCAGACCGAGATGACTCAAAGCGAGAGGAGTGGTCATCCGGCCGCGCGAAGTCCTTTGGAGAAATCCTGTCTGTATGAGGAAAGGCTCGTAGACATCCTCGATGGTCTCGACCTCTTCGCTCACGGCAACGGCGAGCGACCCGATGCCTACGGGACCCCCGCCGAATTTCTCGATGATGAGGAGAAGGATCCGGCGGTCCATCTCGTCGAGGCCTCTTTCATCCACCTTGAGACGTCGGAGCGCGTTGTCGGCGGTCTCACGGTCGATGCTCGTTTTCCCGTCGACCTGGGCGAAGTCCCTGATGCGCTTGAGCAGCCGGTTGGCGATACGCGGCGTGCCCCGCGCCCTGCGCGAGATCTCGGTCGCTCCCTCGTCGGTGACACCGATTTCAAGGATCTTCGACGTACGGAGAACGATTTTCTTCAAGTCCTCGGGGGCGTAGTAGTCCAAACGGAATACGACGCCGAAACGCTCGCGAAGCGGAGCGGTCAGCATCCCGACCCTGGTCGTGGCCCCGACCAGCGTGAAGGGCTGGAGATTGAGCGTGTAGTGACGGGCGTTGGGTCCCTTATCGACGATGAGCTCGCACCGGAGATCGTCCATCGCCTGGTAGAGATGTTCCTCGAGGATACGGGGCAAACGGTGGATCTCGTCGATGAAGACCAGCTGGTTGCGCTCGACGTGGCTTAAGACGCCGAGGAGCTCAGCCGAGTTCTGAAAGGCGGGACCCGAGGTTTGCTTGATGGGAACACCCAGCTCGTTCGCCACGATGTGGGCGAGCGTCGTTTTGCCCAATCCCGGCGGACCGTAGAAAATCACATGGTCGAGCGCGTCACCTCGCTGTTTGGCCGCCTGTATGAACACGCTCAGGTTGCCCTTGAGCTCCGTCTGGCCGACGAACTCATCGAGCGTTTTCGGACGGAGAAGCGCTTCGCTTCTCACTTCCTCGGGGGTCACCTGGGCGTCCGATACCCTGTCTTTCGTCACGTGGTACTCACTTCATTACGAGTTCTGGCTTTATGGCCTCCAAGAGCGCGGCGCGCAATGCCGATCCCCGACCGGCTCACACACGGGCGCAGCGCAGCGCGTCAGATGCTCCCCGCGTGTTTGAGCGCCTCTTTGATGACCGCTTCGAGGTCCGACGCGTCTGTCGACGACCAGTCGACTCCTTCGAGGGCCCTCTGAGCGGCCTGCCTCGGCATTCCGAGCGAGGTTAGAGCGAGGAGAGCCTCCTCGCGGAGCGCCGTGACGGGCTCCCCTTCCTTCGGCCGGATCTCGAGATCCGCGAGCTTGTCCTTAAGCTCGAGGACGAGCCTCTCGGCCGTCTTTTTCCCCAGACCGGGGAGACGGCAGAGGAAACCGTCGTCCTCGTTCCGTATCGCTGCGACGATCCGCGCGGCGGGTTCCTGCGCCATGATACCGAGCGCCGTGCGCGGTCCGATACCCGAAACATCGATGAGGCGCGTGAAAAGTTCCCGCTCCTCCGAGCGGAGGAAGCCGTACAGGGCGATCCGGTCCTCGCGCACATGAAGGTAAGTGTAGAACGAAACTTCCCCCGAAGCGCGCGAGAGGAGACTACGATCCTTCTCGGTGATGAGGATCTCGAAGCCGACGCCGCCCACGTTCACCACGCAGGCGGGCATTGACGAGAGCAGAGTTCCCCGAATCCGCGAGATCATGTTACCGTCCACTCCCGGTTTTTGAAGGCGTGACACACCGCGACGGCGAGCGCGTCGGACTCGTCCGTATTCTCGGGCGGGTGCTCCAGATCGAGGATCTTGCCCAGCATGAAGTTCACCTGCGACTTGTCCGCGCCGCCGTGCCCCGTGACGGATTGTTTGATTTCGCGCGCGGAGTATTCGTACACGGGGACATCGGAGAGAGCCGCGGCGAGGATCGCCGCTCCCCTCGCCTCACCGAGGACGAGCGAGCTCCTCGCGTTCTTGCTGTAAAAGATATCTTCGATCGCGAACTGCGTGGGAGAGTGCTTGTCGATGACCTGACGGATTCTTTCGAAGATCGTCCGGAGTTTCTCGTACCGGGTGGCCGTTTTCGGGAGGAGGATGTACCCTGAGTCGATGTACCTGAACTCATCCCCTTCCCCGGTGATCACTCCGTAACCCGTGCAGTTGCTCCCGGGATCGACACCGAGAATCCGGTACATCCACCTGCTCCTTGTCGGCGGACACGATCGACTCGGTCAATCTGTATCGAGAGCCCCGCGGGGGGCGCGTCGCGAATCGCGCCGGCTCTCCGTTTCCGTTCAGTCTTCGCCGAGGGCGTCGGCGGGAACATCGAAGTTCGCGCTCACCCTCTGAACGTCGTCCAGATCCTCGAGACCCTCCATGAGTTTGACGACCTTCTGCGCATCCTCGCCGTCGACCGGCACGAGGGTCTTGGGGATCTTCTGTATCTCCGCCGAATCGCACTTGATATTGGCGCCGGTGATCGCATGGCGCACCGCCTCGAAATCGTGGAGAGCGCTCAAGACTTCGAACCCATCCCCCTCGTCCCTGACATCCTCGGCCCCCGCATCGAGCGCGAGAGCGAGAAGCTTCTCCTCGTCGCAGCCCTCCTTCGGAACGAAGATGACCCCCTTCGTGTCGAAATTGAACGCCACACACCCCGCTTCGCCCAGATGCCCGCTGTGCCTCGTCAGCACCCGGCGGACCTCGGCGGTCGTCCGATTCTTGTTGTCCGTGAGCGTGTCGATCATGAGCGCTACGCCGCCGGGCCCGTATCCCTCGTACGAGACTTCCTCGTAGTTCACACCGTCGAGTTCGCCGGTGCCCTTTTTTATCGCCCGCGCGATGTTGTCCTGGGGCATGTTGGCTTCTTTTGCCGTCTGAACGGCGAGCCTCAGGCGGGTGTTCCCCGACGGATCCCCTCCGCCTTCGCGGGAAGCCACAGTGATTTCCCGGATGAGCTTGGTGAAGAGTTTTCCCCGGGCGGCGTCTTTCTCGCCTTTCTTACGCTTGATCTGCGACCACTTCGAATGACCTGACATGCCATCCCCTCGACCGGCCGTTCACGGTCTATTCCTGCTGTTCCTTTTCCTTCTTCGCCTCGTCTATGATCTTCTGCGCCGCGTCGTGCGGGACTTCCTCGTAGTGAGAGAAGTCGCGCATGTGAGTCCCTCGCCCCTGCGTCATCGACCTGAGGAGCGTCGAGTAGCGGTAGAGCTCGGCGAGCGGCACCTGAGCCCTGATGACGCTGAACCTTCCTTCGGTGTCCATTCCCTGGATCTTCCCGCGCCGCCCGCTCAAGTCACCCATGACGTCACCCGTGAACTCCTCGGGCACCTTGATCTCCACGTTCATGATCGGCTCGAGGAGCGCGACCTTGGCGTCCATCACAGCCTTCTTGAACCCCATCGACCCGGCAACCTTGAACGCCTGCTCGGAGGAATCGACGGTATGGTAGCTGCCGTCGTAGAGAGTCACTCTCACGTCGACAACGGGGTATCCGGCGAGAACGCCTTCCTCCATCGCGGCCACGACGCCCTTCTCCACCGCTGGGATGAACTTGTTGGGAACGACGCCGCCGACGATCCCGTCGACAAACTCGAACTTCGCCCCGCGATGCATAGGCTCCACCTTGAGCCACACATCTCCGTACTGCCCGCGGCCGCCCGTCTGCTTCTTGTACTTGCCCTGGGCCTGCGCGGTTTTCGTGATCGACTCCTTGTAGGGGATCCGCGGCTTGGAGAGCACGATCTCGCACCCGTACCGTTTCTTCAAACGGTTGACCAGAATGTCGAGATGCAGCTCGCCCTGACCCGAAATGAGCGTTTGCTTGATCTCGCTATCCACCTTGAAGTCGAACGTCGGGTCCTCCTCCTTGAGACGGTTGAGACCCGCGCCGATCTTGTCCTCGTCCCCCTTCGATGCGGCGGCGATCGCCGAGAAAATCGACGGTTTCGGAAACTCCGTTTTCGGTATCTGCACGGACTTGGATTTTTCGCAGAGCGTGTCCCCGACGTGCGTCACCTTGAGCTTCACGGCCGCGCCGATATCTCCCGCGATGAGCTTGCCCGCATCCGTTCGGTTTTTTCCCTGGAGAAAGAAGAACTGTCCGAGGCGCTCCGATGTGCTCCGCGTCGAGTTGTAGATGTCGCTCCCCGCGGTGAGCGTCCCCTGGTACACGCGAATGAAGAGCATGTCCCCCACGTGCGACTCGGACACGTTCTTGAAAACCTTAGCCGCCGCGGGTTTCGACGGATCCGCCACGAGGGTCTGCTCCGAATCCTTCAGCGTCAACGGCCGCTTCGTCGGGGCCGGGATGAGCTCGACGATCCCGTCGAGCAACTGCGCGGCGCCGATGTTCTTCTCAGCGGACATGCAAAAGATCGGGAATGACTGCCCCGCCGCGACGCCGGCCGAGAGCCCCTTGAGAAGCTCTTCGTACGTGAGCGAGTCGGACTCGAGGTACTTCTCCATCAGCGCTTCGTCGCTCTCCGCCGCTGCATCGAAGAGCTCCCGCCTCATCTTTTCGACTTTACCCTTCATGTCGGCCGGCACGTCGATCTCCTTGAACTTCCCCTTGCCGTCGGCCGCGTATTCGTAGGCTTTTCCGCTCAATAGGTCGACGACGCCCCTGAACTTCTCCCCCTCGCCGATGGGCACCTGGACCGCCACCGCTTCCCGCCCGAAAACCTCGTGGATCTGGTCCACACACTTGTCGAACGAGGCGTGTTCCTTGTCCATTTTGTTGACGCAAAAAGCCGCGGAGAGCTTGCGCTCCTTGACGTACCCCCAGACCTTCTCCGTCCCGACCTCCACCCCGCTGTCGGAACGTACGACGACCACGGCCCCCTCGACAACGTCCAGGGCGCAGAGGACCTCGCCGACGAAGTCTTCGTAACCGGGGGTGTCGAGAATGTTGATCGTGTGGTTCTTGTGATCCGCGTAGGCCAATGCCGTTACGATGGATATCTGCCTCTCGATCTCCTCGGGGACCGTGTCCATCGCCGTGTTTCCGTCTTCGATACGCCCCATGCGGGTCGTCGCACCGGTGTCGAAGAGAATCGCTTCCGCCACAGTCGTCTTTCCCGCATCCTGGTGGCCGACGAGCGCGATGTTTCTGATTTTGTCGGGGGCATGTTCCTTCACAATGGTCCTCCTGTGATTGGCCTCCACCCCTCGAGACAGAGGGCCGATACCGAACTTTAAACGGGCATGGTAGCACTGCCCTCGGCGATTTGTCAACGGCTAGGCGAACGCCCGCGGGACGCCGAATTCAGCCGTCAGACGCCCCGGGGAACGACTCCACCCCAGGCGAGTTCATCACATGGGCGCTCCTAACCGCGTCCCGACGAGCGCGATGAGCACGGAAAGGAGCCAGACGGGTATGACGACGAGGACTGCCGACCGCCACGACAGACGAAACACGTGAACGACCCCCAAAGCCATCAGCACGTAGAACCAGAGCGAGAAGACGTCCAGCGTCGACAGGACCGCGTACGGTATCTTCTGCGCCGCGGGCACGAACGCGGCGGGACCGAACGGCGCCACGGCGTCGCGCATGGTCCGTATATTCTCGGCGCCCTTTGCCCGGACGACGAGGTTCGAGATCAGCATCCCAACCGACGCCACGATAGAGGCATAGAAGTAGATCGCGAGGTGCTTCTTGAAACTCGCCTTCTCCGAGAGGACGCTCACCGCGATGTAGCTCGCCGCGGCGAAGGTCAAACCCACGATGAGCAGCATGATGGGCGAAGTGAGGATTCCCAGATACTTGACGGGGAAGGTTTGCATGGCCTGGAGCGACTGCTCGAACTGCTCCTTCGACATCTCGCTCTCCCTCAGGCGGAAGAGCTGGATCTGGACGGGTATCACAACGTAGGCGACGATCATGCTCACCACCGAAACACAAATCCATGGCTGCCACCACGGAGTCCCCGCGTCGACATCGGAAAACACCCGTTTGGGGCAGTGGAAGATCCCCACGAACCGCGATACGAAGTTCATCGACGGTCCGGTCCCTCGTTCCTCGGATGTAGCTTCTGGCATCGCCATCCTCCTTTCTTGAATGCTCTCCGGCCGTCCTGACCGTCGGTCACGACCGGCCTGTCATTTCCTCGATCCTTCTCCAGAACTCGTCTGCAATGCTCTTCCAGTCGTTCTCCTGCGCGACGCTCTGCGCGCGCTTCGAGAGCGCCGCGCCGCTCTCCCGACCGTGCATGGTCTCGACGAATCCCTCGCACGCCCGAGCGAACTCGTCTCCGGGATCGGCGGCTGCGACGACGCCCGGGTACTTCTCCACTTCCGAAGAGAACCGTGTCGTCACGACGGGCAGTCCGCACGCAAGGTACTCGTACATCTTGTTCGGATTGACGCCCCGCGTGAGCTCGTTGTAGCGGAACGGTATGAGGCCCAATGTGAATCCCGCGAGCACGGCGGGCAGACGGTCGTACGGAACTGCCGGCACGTGAGAAACGTTGGGGAGCGCCGTGAGCCGCTTGACGTCCTCCTCGACACCCAGGAGCACCGGTCCCACGAGAACAATGTTCCACTCGGGATGCCGCCGGGCGAGATCGGCGAGAGCATCGAAATCGAGCCACGGCGCGATCGCGCCGATGTAGCCCAGACGGGGCTTCCCCTTCCCTGCGCGCGTTGCCTTACGATCGCCGATCTCCCGAAAGTGCTCGTAGTCGACGCCGTTTCCGATGTAAGAGCACCCTGCGGCGCCGCCCCGCGTGCGGACGACTTTCTCGACGAGCGCCGATGACGAGGCGAAAACGGCGTCCGCGTCGCGGCAGATCTTGTCGAAATACGCGCCTGCCCACGCCTGCATTCCCGGAAATGACGAGTGATCGTCGTTGCAGTCGTACACGAGAAACCTGCGGGGCAACCGGGAGACGACGTCGGCCGCGTAGATGTTCGAGACGATGAAGCCCGCATCCAGCGGATCGAAACCGACATGTTTCATGATGTGTTCGACCCGCCTGCGCACGATGAGATCGACGGCTCGTCTGGCCGACCGCAGACCGAGGACGTCTCGCCAGGGGAAACCCGGCGCCGATTTCACGAAAGGGACCGTCGCGCAGAAAACCCCTTCTGTTTCCCGCAGGCGGTACGCGTTCGCCCGCGAGCGCACGTAAGGCTCGAGAAAGAGAAGCTGGACGCCGGCGGGCCTCCGGGCGATGATCTGTTGTTTCCGCGTCCTGAGGTAGCTCCACTTGATTTCGGAGAACCAAACGATATTCATGGGGCCTCTTTTCACGCTCGGGTGTAATGTATCACGCGGCTTCGGATCGCCCCAAGTGTTTTGTGGATAAGGGAGTGGGGACGAGGTATCATGAGAGCTGCGTGAACTACCGCGGCCGCCTTGCGTTCGGCCCCCAGGGGCCGCCGTCGAACGGGAGACCAGAATCCGACAACCGCACGATCGCACGATGGGAAAAAACGCCACACGGATAGCGTTCTTGATCGACAGTCTTTCGTTCGGCGGCGCGGAAAGGCAGCTGAGCCTTCTCGTCCGTGCGCTGCCCCCACCCTTCGAACCCATCGTCGTATCGCTCTCCCGAGACATCGACCCTTTCGGCAGTGAGCTCCGGTCGAAAGGGATCGACGTCGTCGCGATCGAAAGGCGGGGCCACGCCGACGTGGCGAGGCTCGTCGAAGCGGCACGCGTGATCCGCGCGCGAAACGCCGACATCGTTCACGGCTTTCTCGATGCCGCCAACGCGTACGCCTTCCTCTCGGGGCGCGTGCTTCACAAACGCGTCGTGCTGTCGCTTCGCAACGAGATTCTGCGGGTGTCTGGCCCGAAGGGGACGGTCCTCTCGTGGATGTTCCGGCACGCGGACCGCGTGCTCGTGAACTCGCGGCGCGGCGCGGCTTTTCTCGAGGAGAACGTCGGCGTATCCCAACAGAACATCGTGTACATCCCCAACTGGATCGATCCGGACCGGATCGGACGCGTGCGGGTCCTTCCGCCGGCGGGCGCGGGGGCGAGGGTCATCGGGTTCGTGGGGCGCTTCGCGAGGCAGAAGCGCCTCGACGTGCTCGTGGATGCCTTTCACGCCGTCCGTCTCAGGATGCCCGATGCGAGACTCGTGCTGATGGGAGACGGGCCGGAACGGGACGACATCGCAGGACGCATCGAACGGCTGGGGCTCGCCTCGTCCGTCGAACTCGTCGCGCCGAACCCCGACGTCGAAGCGACGCTCGCGCGAATCGACGTTTTCGTCATGACGTCGGCGTTCGAGGGCCTGCCCAACGCGGCGATCGAAGCGCTCTCGATGGGCATTCCCGTCGTGTCGACCGCCGTCGGCGACGTCGCAGAGCTCATCGTCCCGGGGAAGACAGGGGTGCTCTTCGAAGACGATCGCCCCGAGGCGATTGCGGACACGCTCGTCCGCGTGCTCGCCGACCGCGCGCTCCTCGAGAACGCCCTCCGCTTCGGCCCGAAACTCGTCGAGGAGAAGTTCTCTCTCGGTCGAGCTGCGGCAAAGCTGGCATCCGTTTATGCGAACCTCGTTCCACGTTGACGCTCCCTGAAACACAACAGGGGCACTTCGAGTGCCCCTGCTGGGTGGGTACGGCAATGCGTCTTGCCGTTCGTGCGTGCTGCTACGTGGATTCCTTCACTTTCTCGAGCTCCCGCTTGAGATTCTTCAATTCTTCTTTGAGTTCCTTCATCTCGGCTTTCAGCTTGTCGACCTCGGCATCGGACAAACCGGGGAGTTTTTCGATCCTCATCTTCGCCGCGTGCTTCTCGGGCCCTTCGCGCATCACCTTGCAGTAGGTTTTTGCGAGGCCCTCGCCCACTTCGCCTTCGAGAGTAACCGTCTTGTTCGAGCGCACCAAAGTCACGTCGAACTTTTCGCCGCCCTCGAGATCTCCCACCGCACCGACGAGATCTTTCGCCGATCCGACACCCTTGTCCTTCACCTTGGTAATGACGTCTCCCGATTTGATTCCCATCTCGTCCGCGGCCGATCCCTCGATGACGTCGAGGACGAGCGCCCCCTCCCCTTCTTTGACGCCGAAGTACGGGGCGAGGTCGCCGTTGAGATCCGTCGCTTGAACGCCGAGCCGGCCCTGGCCGAAAGCACCCATGAATGCATTCTTCCCCTTCTCCAGCCAGATGAAGTCCTCGGGCCCGCCGAAGCTGAACGACTCCTCTTCGGGCCATTCCCCTATCGTGACGGTGAGCGTCTTGGAGTCCCCGTCCCGGATCACCTTGACCTTGACGGCCTCACCGGATTTCGTGTCCCCGACGAGCGATTTCAAGCCTGCAGGGGAATCGACTCTCTTGCCGTCGAACTCCACGATGATGTCCCCGTCCTCGATCCCCCCTGCTTCGGCGGGGCTGCCTTCGAGAACCTGGCTGACGAGGACGCCGGTCTTCACCTTCACGTCGAGGCCTTTGCGCAGGTGGTCGTCGAGTTCCTGCATCGTGACCCCGAGGTAAGGCCCTTCGTTCTCGCTCTCGCCCACGGTCTTCACGATGACACGGTGCTCCGTGGACTGAGCCTTCTCCGGGGCAGGGGCCGCGGCCGCCGCGCCGGCGAGCCACACCACGATGAGGAAGGCCGACACGGCGAGCACCGCCGCCCCCCACTCTACCGTCGACTGAGTTCGCGCTATCGTCCGATTACTCATGGCAACTGGGCTGACGGCGCCTGGGCCGTCGATGCCCATCCCTCCTTTGTAAGCTGGGCGGTCCGGAAGCAACCCTCTGCTGATGATCGTTAGTTGTTTTTACGTCGGGGCCGGGTCTAGGTTTCAGAAATTTTTGCGGCCTTTCTGGCGTCGTCCGCCAGTTTCCCAGCCACAATACCCGCACCCACGGGAATCCAGAACAGCCTGTAGAAGTGGACGTGCTGGAAGAACGTTCCGATGAGGATGGCCACCTGGGAGAGCAGGAAATAGTAGGCGAGGTCCTTCATCCACCACCGCTCTTTCGGCCAGGGGGTTCTGAAGGCCTTGATGAAGCCGCGGATCGCCGCCACCGGCATCATGATGAACCCGAGGAACCCGAGCAACCCAACACCCGTGAGAACCTCCAGGTACCCGTTGTGAGCCACCATCCTCACCGGGAGTTCGGAGGCCGACCGGACGATGAAGTTGGCCAGCCCGACGCCGGTGAACGGGTGCTGGAGAAAAAGATGCCACGCCGCTTGGAGCGCCTTGACACGGATCATCAAAGAGAAGTCGGGTGTGGTCTCCTCGAACATCTGGCTGATCGTCGAGATCCGGTACCAGTAGTACTGAGGAATAAGCAGGATCCCTATCGTCACGACGAATATGATCGAGGCGTACGCCCACTTGCTCCGCGCCTCCTTGAACAGGACGGCGAGCAGCACGACCGACAGGGGGAATATCGCCTGTCTCGAAAAGGTCATGACCGTCGCGGCGACCAGCCCGATGGCGCAGACAATGAAGAAGGTCTTGAGACGCCTCGTACCGACGCGTTTAATCGCATAGATGCACAGGGGAAGACCGGCGATGAGGTAGAGGGCGGCGTTGTTCGGGTTGGTGTGCGTCGTGCCGAAACGCAGCCATTGGACCGCGGTGACCAGAACCGTCCACTCCTGCACAATCCCCAATTTGAAATTGACGATGCCGAGAATGACGGACACGAGCGCCGCCGCGAATACGACGAGAGCGAGTTCCTGGAGATGTTTCTCAGTTCGGATCAACTGTCCGATCAGGAAGACGAGCATCGCGGATTTCAGGAATGAGAGAAAAGAAGCGACTGCATTGACGTAGTTCCAGGCGACGAGAAAAGACACGAGCACGAACGCGATGAAAACCGCCAGCGACCAATTGAAAAGAGCATCCCTTGTCTGGATCGAATCGCCGCGGACGAGTTGAATGACGACGGCCGCCGCGACCAGGAAAGACAGGGGAGCAGCGACCGGAAAACTCGTGTAGCAAGAGAGCCCCCCAATCACGAAGAAAATGCTGAATTGCAGACCAAACCGGGGATACGCGAAGACGACGAGCCCGAGCACGCAAGCGGCGCCCCCTGCGACGGCGAGCTTGAGAAGACTGGGAGGAACGACGAGCCACGCGGCAAAGACGAAAAGCACGACAAGTCCGGCAACCCAAAAGAACCGACTCGCCTGCTGTCTTGTCAGCGCGGGAGGAGAAACGGCGTCCATATCACGTTCGCTTCTTGAACGAGAAGAGTCGCTTGATATCGGAACCGACCGGACCGAAGACCTGTGTGAACGTGTGCGTTTTGAACCGGTCTTCCCGCACCGCCGTGAGGAACACCGCGTACAGCGTGCTCCAACCCAAACCCGCAATAGCGCCGAAGAGAATGAGCATCTTCCGTTTGGGACGGCTTCTCGTCTCCGGGGCGCTCGCCCTGTCGAGCACCTGCACGGTAGGCGTATCTCGAGCTTCTTCGATCCGCGACTTCTCGTACTCTTCAACGAGGAGCCGGTAGACCGCTTCCTCCGTCTTCACGCGGCGCATCAGCCTGGCCAGCTCGAGCCCCAACTTGGGGAGGCTGTCGAACGACGGGAAGAACGAGCGGACAAAATCGGTATCCGACCGCGCGGAATCCGCTTTGAACTTCTGCAGCTGGGCGAGCACCTCGTCGTACTCTTTCTTTTTCCGGATATACTCTTCCGAATTCGTAGACGCGTACTGCTTCAGAATGTCGAGATCGACTTCCATCGCGACCGCCCGAGCGGTGAGCTCTGCCACGATGTCGATCGCCGACGTCATCTGGTCGTCGAGCTGGAGCGCCTCGTGTTCTTCCTGGAAGGTCTTGAGCTCCTCTTCCGCCTCGCTCAGCTCGCGCTCGTGGATCTCCATCTGTTTGCCGGCGAATTCCCTCGTTTTGGAGGCGCGTGTGACACTGAGCTCCCGATTGAATTCGTCGAGGAGACTCACGTACCGGTTGGCGACCGCTGCGGCTCTCTCTGGACTCCGATCCTCGAAATCGATTTTGAGAAGACCGTTCTCCAGCAGAGAGAAGAACGTGTGCGAGTGGAGCGCTTCGATGGCGTCGGTCACAAGGTCCGCTTTGTAGACTTTCTTGAGCTCGAATTCCTCGACGATCTTCTCGCCAACCTTACGGCTGAGCAGAATGTCTATGTATATGGTGCCGGGTCGCGTCCCGCCCGCGCTGGGAGCGAGGATCGGTATCTGGAGACTCTGCTGGAGAAGCTGCATGTACCCGGTCATTCCTCCACCCTGCTGCGGCGGGAAAACCGATGCGTTCGCCGTGTACCACTGGGGGAGCAAGAAGCTCACTGCCGCCGCTATCGCGGCGGTGAGAAGACCTGCGGCGAGGATGAACCTCCGCCATTGGATGATCGTTTTCAGGATGAGAAGCATATTTTTTTCTTAGTTCTTGGCTGCTCTTCCAGCGACCTCTGCGGGTTCCATGTCGCGCGATCGTCCAGCCGGAGCGTCCCTCTTGACCAGGGGCCTCACCGAGGGAACAACTCGTTGTCCGGGAGCGCCCACCGGCGCCAACCGGGCGCTTTCCGCCTTCTCCCAGACCCTCTGACGTTCGCCCGATATGAACTTGACGGTCGCCACCACAGCAGCCAGGTTGACCATCGTGAAGTAAAAAGGCAGGTAAAAAACGGGGTGCGGCTTGCGCGTCTGCCTCACCCGCCAACCGTTCAGCGCCGCGAGGTAGACGAAAACCTGTCCCAGAAAAGTGAACAAATAAAACACGGAGTCTCGCATCAACACGGCGTTCGAGATCAAAGTGACCATGAGAATCGGCCCGATAGCCCACCGGAGCAGCTTGTGCGAGAAGAACTGCCACCGCCTGAATCCAGTGATCTTCTTCCTCAGTTTCGAGTACCCGGCAAGACCCCGCATGATGATTCGGACTTTTCGCTGGAACTCTTCCTGCCAGAATATCGTGGATTGCTCGAACGCCAGCGCTTCGGGCTCGTAGATGACGCCGTACCCGCATGCGCCGATCTCGATAGGGATCTGGAAATCGTTGGCAACCTCGGCGTACAAATGGGGGTACAGTTCGCGGCGGATGGCGAAGATCGATCCGTTCGCGACGAGAACGCTCTGGAGCGAGCTCTCGAGTTTGCTCAGGCACCCCTCGTACCGCCAGTAGACCCCTTCACCCCGGGCGACCGAAGTTGTGTGCCGCTCCACGTACCTGAGCTTGCCCACTACGCACCCGATCTCCGGGCTCTGAAAATGCGGAACGAGGCGCTTCAGCGCGTCTTCGGCGAACATGGCGTTGGCATCGGTGAACACAACGATGTCGTCGCGGACAGTCTTCATGACCTCGTTCAGAACGGCGCTCTTGCCGGATCGCGCTGTACGGTGAAACAGTTTGACGCCGAGATCCTCGTAGTCCTCCGCGATCGGGACGGTCCGGTCGTTGGAACCGTCGGAGGCGACGAGAATGGTAAGCTTCGCCTTTGGATAATCGAGCCCCAAGCTGTTCTCGATCTTCTTGCGGATGATCTTCTCCTCGTTGAACGCGGAGATAAGCAGGCATACGGACGGACAGTCTTCGACGGCGCTCGCGTGCCGGTCATGCTTCACCAGCCTTTTCACGAGCAAAAGAACGAAGGGGTATCCCACGTAGGAGTAAAGAATAAAGGCGAGGCTAGACCAGAATACTAACTGCCACATCAACATTGTCTCCCGGTCAACGACGCTCGATTGTCGGACCGCGTGAACCTAGCACGCGTTCGCTTGACTGCACAACCCCAATAGCGATTCTCTAGCAGTTCGAATTACTCGGTCTAGTGAGCAGATTTCTACGCTTCCTGACTCAGTAGACAAAACCTCCTTTGTCCTCGAGCTCATCGGTCCGCGCCCGTCTGCGGTTCCCGGAGACTCCCCAAGGGTACTCCGCCCCCCGCCCCATTTACCAGCACAATTCTGGACACGCCGCCGGCAGGAAACTTGCCCACCAGAGGATATTTCCTTCACTCTGTAATATGGAGGTTTCGTCCCTTCTCCGCAATCCACGCCGCGAGCACAATCTATCGACAGCGTACCCACCGACCCGCGCAATCCTTTTTGAAATAAAGAGATAGGCTCTTTCTATCCGCCGAACCACGGCGTGCGTTTCTCCCGCCTTCCCACGGCCCGCCGTCCACGCACCCAGTTTGGAGGATGCCGACAGCAAGAACCGATCCGAAGTTCATCGCGGGAGCCACACCCCGGGGGCATCGCTTTTCTTCGGAATCAGATATGCGCGGCGGGCGTATGGCGCTGCTCGATCAGCTCGACTAGCTGCGACACGTTTCGTTCTGGAGAGAACCACTCTTGCGCTCTTCGGTGAGCTTCGTCGGAGAGCTTGTCCCGCAGCCCGTCGTCGCCGAGAAGACGAACGATCCCCGCGGCGAGCGCGTGCCCGTCGCCTGATGGAAAAACCAAGCCGGTCGTTCCATCGATGATGACCTCGGCCATCCCCCCTACGAGAGAGGCGATGACAGGCGTGCGAGA
>CAZYCB010000525.1:0-2395 GCA_964645735.1 uncultured bacterium
CGTTGCCGGTGACCAGGGGAATGCAAATCCCCGTGATCCCGAGCTGAATTTCGAGTACGTGTGGAAGAGCCTCGACAGGAATTACGCCCAGTTCGGCGTCAAGAATGTCGACTGGGACGCCTTGTACAGAGTCTACCGGCCGCAGGTCACACCGGCGACAACCGACGAGGAGCTGTGGAACATCGTTCTCTCCATGCTGCGGCACCTGAACGACTCGCACGTCTGCCTGTCCGACGACAAGCGGCGCCACTGCGGCGGGGTGATGGACACCCGCGAGCCCGACGATTTTTCCCTGGATCTCGTGAAGTCGAAATACCTGAAGGGCGGCGCCACGGATGCTCTGAAGGGGAGCTTCACCCACGGCTGGCTCGCCGATGGGATCGGTTACATGCATTTCAGCCACTTCAAAGCGGGCGCCGGGCCGACGACCGAGGCGCTCGACGCGGCTCTCGCGGCTCTCGCTGGCGCTCGGGGGATGATCGTCGACGTGCGCGGCAATCCGGGAGGGACGAACAAGGTGGACGAACTCGTGGCGAACCGGTTCGCCGACCGCAAGCGGCACTACATGCAGACGCAGACACGGTACGGCCGCAAGCACGATGACCTGTGGCCGGCGGAGTACCGTAACGTCGAGCCCGACGGCCCGGCGCAGTTCACGCGGCCCACGATCCTTCTCGCTCACCGCTTCAGCGCAAGCGGCGCCGATGTCTTCACGCTCGCCATGCGCGTGCTCCCCCACGTCACCGTCGTGGGCGACCTCACCGAGGGCGCCTTCTCGGCGCAATACCCGGACAAGATGCCGAACGGCTGGACACTGTGGGTTGCCTTCAAAGTCATTCGGGACGTGAACGGCGTCTGCTGGGACGGAATTGGCGTACCTCCTGACCTGCGAATAGTGAATACGCCGGAGGACATCGCCTCGGGGACCGACCGCGTGCTGGAATTCGCCCTGCAGCTTCTGGAGAAAGGGGCGCCTGCGGCGCAGGACGAAGCGGCCAGCTTGCGAAGCCTCAAAACCTCGCTCGTTCACGAGTACGTGCGCGACGCGAGCGAGAAGGGCGTCGAGGCGGCGGTGGCGGGACTCGATCGAGCGCGTGCGAAAGGGGGCGACGCCTCCTTCTTCGGCGTCGACGAGGCCATGCAACAGGCCGGTCAGTACCTCGGCAACAAGCAGTATGCCGAGGCGATCGGGCTTCTGCGCTCGTGCCAGGAGGATTACCCGAAGCTCGCCGTCACGTATTCCATGCTGGCCCAAGCGTATCTCGGCACCGGCGACGTCGCAGCCGCCGAAGCGATTCTGAAGGAGGGAGACTCCGTCGAGCCGATGTTCCCCTGGGAGCTGCAGCAGATCGAACGGGCGACAACGGCAGTTCGCAAGCAAAGACTCGGGTCCGCCGCAGATATCTTCGGGGAGTCCCTTGCGAAGGGAGGAATACCGGCGGCCGACGCCAAGCTGCGGGAACTCCTCGCACGGCGCGGGAAGGACGGACCGGTGTTCGACGAAGCCGATTTCAACAATCTTGGGTACCGGTTCCTGCAGGAGAACAATATCGAGACCGCCATTTACGTGTTGGAGAAGACCGCCGAACTCTATCCCGATTCCTGGAACGCCTACGACAGCCTCGGGGAGGTCCTGGCGAAGGCGGGGCAGAAGGCTCGCGCGATCGAGAGCTACCGAAAATCTCTCGCGCTCAATCCGGGAAGCAAGAACGGCCAGGCAGCGCTCAAGCAGCTGGAGGCTGGCGAATAGCGGCGGGGCGGGCGCTTCCACGAGAATCGGCCGAAGTGTGCCGGTTTCCGTCGGGTTCGCGGAGTCCGAGCAGGTGGGGTCCGACACCCGCGGGGAACTCTACGCAATGTAATCCTTAAACTGGAAGGTTAACGTCGTGGCGGCGTAACTGGCGTAGAATCAACGAACAACGCCTGACTCAGCGCGCGTGCCGAGGAATGCGATTGACGCACGAGTGAAATCGCGCTAGACTGCCGGCGGTCTCTCTAAATTCAACGTCCGTATCACCTGTCCGTCACGTTTATCCGAAAGGGGGGTCGTGATGAGGCCTAAGATAAGGGCGTTCTTTGTGGTCGGATGCGTCGCCATGGTGTTCCTGGCGACGTTTGTGTTTCCGGCCGTGGCCGTTGTCGAATTGGCGATGGTCGAATGGAACACAGTCGGCAGCCAGGTGGAGTTCCACCTTCGGTTCCACAACCCGGAGATGGTCCCGTCGCTTCCTGTCGCGGGCGAGCTGAACACACAGCCGTTTGGCGCGTTCGTGCAGAGCAACGGGCAGATCGGGACTTTCGATGTTCCTCCGATCGAACCGGAGAGCTTCTTCGACATCTACTTCGAAGTCCCGCTCAGCAGTCTCCCGCCTAGCGCCGAGAGGATCACACCCTT
>CAZYCB010000526.1:0-2386 GCA_964645735.1 uncultured bacterium
CACCACCCCTTTCCCCAATCAACCCAACGCGTCATTGAGCCCCTTGAGCAGGGACCCGATACCCTCCTTCGTCACCGACGATATCGGAAAGACTCTCGAATGAAATCCGAGGAGTTCGGGATCGACTGCCTTCGCACCGCCCTCGATGAGATCGCATTTCGTCAGCGCGAGAATGCTCGGTCTCTCGAGGAGCAGCGGATCGTAGCGGAGGAGTTCGTTTCGAAGCGTCGCGTAGCTCGCCGCAGGATCGGGATGCGTGACGTCGACGAGGTAGAGGAGAACGCGGCACCTCTCGATGTGCCGCAGAAAATCCTTGCCCATGCCCTTGCCCGCGTGCGCCCCTTCGATCAGGCCTGGAATATCGATCATGACCAGCGAGTCGAAGTCGCCCACCTTGACGATCCCGAGAACGGGGGTCTTCGTGGTGAAGGGATAGTTCGCGATTTCCGGATGTGCGGCGCTCACGACGCTCAGGAGAGTCGACTTTCCCGAATTCGGTTCGCCGACCAGGCCCACGTCCGCGATAAGCTTGAGCGTGATTTCGAGTGTACGCGACCCGCCCTCCTTGCCCGGCGTCGCGGTGCGCGGTGCGCGGTTGATCGGCGACTTGAAATGGTCGTTTCCCAAACCTCCCCTTCCGCCCTTGGCGACCACCGCGCGATCGCCCTCGTCGAGAAGTTCCGCAATGACCGCGCCGTCGCTGACGTCCTTGACGACCGAGCCCGGCGGCACCGCGATGACCGCATCCTCGCCGCTTTTCCCCTGGCACTTCTTCCCCCGGCCATGGCCGCCTCTCCCGGCCTTGTAGGCCCGCTGGTAGTGCAAATCCACGAGCGTGGACAAGCGCCCGGAGACCTCGACGACGACGTCCCCGCCGCGGCCGCCATTTCCGCCGTCAGGTCCGCCTCTGGGGACATACTTCTCCCTCCGGAAACTCACGCACCCGTCACCGCCGTGACCGGCGATCACTTCTATCACTACGCGATCGATGAACATGAGAGTCTACCGCACGACCGCCCTGCGGGCGGATCGTTCCGTATCGAGTGTTTGTGTCGTGGGAGGATTCGGCGACGGACGGGCCTTGAACCGCGTCAGTCAGTATACCAGCGGGGAAGCCGGCATGTCAACGTTCAACCGAACGCCTCTTCGGTGTCCCAGGCCGGCCCCGCTTCTCGAACGCCTTCGCGACCGCGGGCGGAACGAGGTCCGACACGTCCCCGCCCAGCGCGAACACTTCCTTCACCGTGGAGCTGTGAAGATAGATGTACTGCTCGCTCGGCATGAGGAAGATCGTCTCGAACTTGGGATAGAGTTTTCGATTCATCAGCGCCATCATCATCTCGTACTCGAAGTCCGACACAGCCCTCAAGCCCCGAATCACCACGTCCACCGACATCCGCCTGGCCTGCTCTGCGAGGAGTCCGGGGAGGATCGTCACTTCGACGTTCTCCATGCCTCGCGTGCTTTCCATGACGAGGCGCTTCCGCGTACCGAGCGAGAACGCCGCGTCTTTGTGAACTCCCTCGGCAACAGCGACGACGAGCGTGTCGAAAAGCCGGCTCGCCCTCCGTATGATGTCGACGTGGCCGTTTGTGATCGGGTCGAAGGTCCCGGGATACATTGCCTTCGTCATGAACCGTCTCCCTTCAGCTGGACAAAAGTCACTCGGCTTTGCCCGAACTCCCTCGCCTCGAGCACTTCGAGTCCCGCCCAACCGTCCGCCGGCACGGAATCTCGCCGGTGCTCGATGAGAAGAAGGGCTTTCAGAGGGTACCGGACGGCGCGGAAGAACTCCAGCAAAAGCGGCGTCTCGGCCGTCCCGTATGGAGGGTCCGCCCAGATGACGCCGGGGCGGATATCCCGGAGCGCTCCGGTACCGAGGAACTCCATCACCGTCCCGCGATGAACGACCGCCCTGTCGCGGCCCACGCGGCAGTTTCCGAGGTTTTCGTCGAGACACCGGAGGGCTTCCTCGTCCTTCTCGACGAAATGAACGCGGGCCGCTCCGCGGCTCAACGCTTCGATTCCGAACCCTCCCGCCGCCGCGTAGAGATCGACGAACACGGCGCCGCGGACGAGGTCTCCGAGCGTGTCGAAGACCGAAGTCTTCGTCCGCTGCATCGTCGGGCGCAGCGAGGGGTCGAGCGGATAAACGAGCGCCCTCCCCTTGAGGTCTCCCCCGATGACGCGCGTTTCCGTCCGTCGCCTGCCGACCACCGTCTCCTCCGTTCGCTTCGCTTCGCCGCCGCGTCCCGCCGCGGCCGGGGCGCCAAGAACGATAAACGCAAGAGGGGCGGCGAGGCAAGCCTGGTCTCTTGCCTCACCACCCCTCTTTCACAGGACCGGGTGACGGTCCACCCTGCTCTTAACTCACGATCTTCGGCGT
>CAZYCB010000527.1:0-1765 GCA_964645735.1 uncultured bacterium
GATCTCGACGCGGCACTCGGAATCGCGCGGGCGATGAGCTGGGGCGACCGCCTGAGCGAAGCGGAGAAGCGGTACGGAGCACTCCTCCCGAAGAGTGGCGAGCGCAGAAACGAAGTGCTGCTGGGTCTCGCGAAGGTGAAAGCCTGGCGGGAAGACTACGCCGGGGCAGAGAATATCTACGAGGAGATTCTCGAGAGCGACACGACGAGCCATGACGCGAGACTCGGTCTCGGGGAAACGCTGAACTGGGCCGGGAAACACAGGGAAGCTCGCGAGCCGTTCCGCGCCGTGCTCGAGACCGATCCCGAAAACGCCGAAGCGATCCAGGGGCTTGCCGAAGCCGAGTTCTGGATCGGCCGGCCCGACCGGGCCATGAAAACGCTCGACGCGGCCTCCGAACGGGGGGTTCGAAACAACGACCTCGACAAGACGGCGGACACCATAAGGCGAACGAGGATTCCCAGCGGATCCACGTCCGTGTCATACCGGGAAAACTCAGACGACGGCGTCATCCGCAGCGCAAGCGCATCGGTGACGTGGCCCCTCGATTACCTGACGGAGGTGGGCATTGCGTACACGAACGAGGAACTGCACAAACAGGGGTATCCCGACATCGACCGTAACGAGATCACCGTGCCGATGTCGAGGCGGTTCTCGGATGACCTCGCCGTGTCGGCGGCCGCAGGGTGCCAGTTCAATCGTTTCAGCGCAGTCACGGTGCCGCCCAGCGCGGAAGCGGTCGACGATTTCGACCTCATCGTGTGGGACGTCTATGCGACCGTCACTCCCCGCGACTGGGTCCGCATCGACGCGGGGACGTCCCGCCAAGCCATGGATAGTCCGCTTCCCGTCTTCAAACGGATTCATGTGACGACCGAAAACGCAGGTGTCGACTGGCGTCCGCTCTACCGGCTGGCCACGTTCTGGGAAACCATGTACTCGGATTACAGCGACGGCAACTGGCGTGTTGCGGCTTCCGAGAGGGCAGAGTGGACGATCCCGCTCCGCCTGCCGTACCGGGAGAGTCATCGCTTCGTTCTCGTTCAGGGCGTTGACTACTCGAGCTTCGACGAGCCGCTGAACAACGGGTACTTCTGCCCGGCGAGCTACTTCTATGTATATGGAGGGCTCCGTTTCGTCACGGACCTGGGAAAGGCTGTGAACCTGTCCCTCGACGGGCGCATGGGCGGCGAGAGGGAGGAAGGAGCCGATTGGACAAGCGTCGGAGCTTTCGAGGGCGCGCTCCGCGTGCGCATCGGCGGAGGTGTCGCGTTGACGGGAGGGTACTTCAAATCCGGTTCTCGCCTCGACTCACCCGATGGATTCCGCGCCGAGGGGGTCTATTTGACCCTCGATATCGGGGGTGCGCCGTAAAGACATGCGGGATCCAAAGCGCCATAGCGCCTCTCGGAGCGAGACGCTACTCCTCTGGATCTTCTCGGCGGTGGGCGTCATGTGTGCGCTCGTCGTGCTCGTTCATCCCCCGGCGGCGCTCAAACGCGTCGCCGCTCCTGCGAGCGTTCAGTTGAGAAATGCCGCGTATCTTGAGGGCGGCGCGCGGGAGAACGAATTCATTCGTGATCCGTCGTCGCTCGCTGTTCCCGTGCTCTGTCATCATTACCTTCGGGGAAAAACGACACCCGTTGGATTCATCAGGATCTTGGGGGCATTGTTTTTCAATCTGCCGCTCCTCGACGAGATGGACCTCTGGACGCAGACGGCGGCGGCGTTCGAGGCGCAAATGATCTGCCTCAAGAACGCGGGG
>CAZYCB010000528.1:0-3810 GCA_964645735.1 uncultured bacterium
GGGCGATCTTGTACTTCTCCGCCACGAGTTCGCCCGTGTTCCCCATGTGGAAATCATTGTAGATGTCCCAGAGTCCGTCGTTCACCATCGAGTCGACGATCTTGCCGTTGCCGAGGCGGTAGCCCTCCCTCGCCTCGTACAGAAGGTACGGCGCCCGCGTCATGTTCTCCATGCCGCCCGCGATGACCATCTCGGCATCCCCGAGCTTGATCGCCTGCGCGGCGAGCATGACCGCTTTGAGTCCCGAGCCGCACACCTTGTTGACGGTGAAAGCGGCTTTCTCCACCGGGACTCCTCCCCATATCGACGCTTGACGCGCGGGGTTCTGACCCAGACCCGCCTGAATCACGTTTCCCATGATGACTTCGTCGATCTCGTTGGGATCGACCTTGGTCCTCGCGATGATGTCCTTGATCACTTCCGCGCCGAGCTTCGCGGCCGGCATGCTCGCGAAACCGCCCTGGAATCTTGCGACGGCAGTCCGCCGCGCGGCCACTATGACGGGTCTCTCCATGACTCGCTCCTTCCTCGTGCTGCTGGTTCCCGATTCTCCACTACTGACGAACACTCGCCGTGCGCCCCACGCGCGCTTCCCCGCCTCGTACGGACGCAAAACCTCTCTCCATTACGCCCGGATCACCTCGCGGGCGATGATGTGACGCTGAATCTCGCTCGTCCCCTCTCCGATCTCGCAAACCTTGACATCGCGGTACATCCGTTCGACGGGGTAATCCTTGGTGTAGCCGTATCCCCCGTGGATCTGGAGCGCCTTGTCGCACACCCGCGTCGCCATCTCGGAGGCGAAGAGCTTGGCCATCGATCCTTCGACGAGAAACGGTTTTTCTTCGTCTCGCAGCTTGCTCGCATGGTGAACCATGAGGCGCGCGGCGTGAATTTCGGTAGCCATGTTGGCGATCATGTGCTGGATCGCCTGGAACTGGGAGAGCGTCTTTCCAAACTGCTTTCGAACCTTGGCGTACTGGACCGCCTCTTCGAACGCACCCTGCGCGATGCCGACGGCCATAGAACCGATCGATATCCGGCCGCCCATGAGGGTCTCCATGAACGTCTTGAAACCGGCGCCGCCTTCGCCGAGGAGGTTCTCCTTCGGCACTTCGCAGTCCTCGAGGACGATCTCCGCGGTGCACGACGCGCGGCACCCGAGCTTGTTCTCGATCGTTCCCACTTTGAAGCCCGGAAAATCGTTGTGAAGGATGAACGCGCTTATCCCCTCGGGTCCCTTGTCCGGTTCCGTGATCGCCGTCGCCACGAGGTAGCGCGCGAAACCGCCGTTCGTGACGTAGACCTTCGTCCCGGAGAGGATGTACTTGTCGCCCTTCCGCACCGCGCGCGTTTTGATCCCCGCGGCGTCGCTTCCCGCGCCGGCTTCCGTGAGGCAGAAAGACCCGATCGCCTCGCCGCTGGCGAGCTCGGGGAGATACCGTTTTCTTTGCGCTTCGGTTCCGGCCTTGAGAATCGGCACCATGGCGAGCGAATTGTGCGCGGCCACGCCCAGCGCAGTCGAGGCGCAACAACGCGCGAGTTCCTCGATGACGATCGCGTAGCAGACGCTGTCGGTCCCCGCGCCGCCGTACTCGACGGGCACGGTGAGACCCATGAAGCCGACCTCGGCCATCTTCTTGAACATCTCGACGGGATACTCGGCTTTCTGATCGATCTCGTGCGCGATGGGCTTGAGCTCGGCTTCCGCGAACCTTCGCGCCATCTCCTTGATCATCTGCTGTTCTTCGGTGAGCTCCAGCTCCAGCATTCTTTCCTCCCTGTTTCGGACTCGTGTGCCCCGACGGACAAACGCGCGCCGGCGTCTAGCCGGTCTTGTCTTTCTCGTGCTTGTCTTCGAAAATCTCCTTGATGAAGGCAACGATGCGGCGTGTGTCCGTTCCCGGCCCGAAGACCTCGCGGACGCCCATCTTCTTCAGCTCGCCCACGTCCTTGTCGGGGATGATTCCCCCGCCGAGAAGCGCCACATCCCCGAGGCCGCTTTCGTTCATGAGCTCACGGACGCGTTTGAAAAGCGTCCGGTGCGCCCCGGAGAGAACGCTCAAGGCGATGACGTCGACGTCCTCCTGCACCGCGGCTTCGACGATCATTTCAGGGGTCTGGTGAAGGCCGCTGTAGATCACTTCCATGCCCGCGTCTCGAAGCGCGTTCGCAACGACCTTGGCGCCGCGGTCGTGACCATCGAGACCGGGTTTCGCGACGAGCACTCGAATCGGTCTTTTCATAGTTGTTCCTCGTTCTGACGCGCGCGCCACGTGCGGCGTCAACGCTCGTTCTGTTTTTCGTTCCTGAAGGATTCGACGATTCTGCTGGCGGCCTGATAAGGCGACTGCTTACCCGTTGCGACGTCTCTCAACGCGTCGTCGAAGCGCCTCCGAGTATATTCGTTTTCCCAGAAGAATTCCTTGAGTTTTTCCTCGGCGAGCATCGTCATGCGGTTCTTGAGCGCCTCGATCCGCTTCTCCTCGAAAAGCCCTTTTTCATCGATGTACGCCCGATGAGACGCGATGGCGGCGGCGAGTTCGTCGACGCCCTCGCCCGTCGTGCCCACGGTAGTCACCACGCACGGACGCCACCCGCTCCCGCCCGCGCGGATCTCTATCATCGATCGCAGCTCGTCGGCGTACTCCCGGGCGGCGGGCCGGTCCGCCTTGTTGACGGCAAACACGTCGCCGATCTCCATTAGACCCGACTTCAAACCCTGCACGTCGTCTCCGGCATCGGGTGTGAGCACGACCACGGTCGTGTGCGCGCTGAAATGAATCTTGTACTCGAGCTGGCCGATTCCGATCGTCTCGAGGAGGATGATGTCCCTTCCGAACGCGTCGAGGACGTCGGCGAGCTCCGTCGCTTTTTCGCTGAATCCCGTCTCGCTCCCGCGGCTCGCGATGCTGCGTATGAAAACGCCCGCGTCTCCGCGCGAATCGATCATGCGCAGACGGTCGCCGAGGAGGGCGCCGCCCGAGAACGGGCTTGTCGGATCCTCGGCGACAACGCCCACGGCGAGGTTCTGAGTCCGGTACTGTCGGATGAGCCGGTTGACGAGCGTGCTCTTCCCCGCGCCCGCGAGCCCCGTGATACCGATGCGGTACGCCCGTCCCACACGCGGGAAAAGTGCCGTGAGAACCGCCTCCGCTTCGTCACCGCCTTGCTCGACGATCGTCATCAGGCGTGACGCGGCGAGGGTGTCGCCGGAGAAGAACTTCTCGAGATACGCGTCGTGCATGACAGTTGGCGGCCGTCGCGGTTGAGGACTCGGGCCTCCGCTCAGCCGGCGTGTGCGGCGTTCGACGAAAAGGCCGCGCGGCCTAGCGGGGGTATGTCTTTTTAGGAGTTTCTCCCCGGGACGCGGGAAGACGTACCGGAATACGGGCAAAACCGCCTGTAAAAAAAGGAGGGTAGCCGATCCGGGCGGCTCGTGTCAACGGCGATTTTCGACGTCTGTCGCTGTAATCGACTTCTCTACAACAGGTTATCCAGCCCGCCCTTCGCGGCTTCTCGCCCACCCATCGGCAACGGCTCGGGCGAAAAAGTGACACTACTCGGCGAACAGTTCCTTTATGGCGCCCCACGTCGAGTCTTCGACGGGGACGCGGGGTTCACACGCGTTCGCGGCGCCCGGCGACGGCGAACAGCCCGTGCCGAGCGGAGGTTTCGTCCCCGTGTAGGGGTCGAGCCCGTCGAACACGCGCCACTCGGTCACGTCGCTTTGCATGCGGCCCGTCGACCGGTCGTCGAGCCCCTCGTGCGCGAGGTAACCGTACGCGTCCGCAACGAGCGTATCGGATC
>CAZYCB010000529.1:0-4077 GCA_964645735.1 uncultured bacterium
AATTCGCTCTCGAACTGAGCGAGGAAAACCTCCACTCGGATGTGGTGAAACAGGACGTACTGATCCTGGCGTCACGTGACGATCATTTCATCCCGTTCCGACTCCATCGCGAGCAGCTCCGCCGCTTGAACGCGGCCAGATCCGTCACCGACAGGGTATTCACTAGGGAGGACCACGCGGAGAACCACTGCCAGATGGGCAATATCGGGCTTGCCGTGCGTGTGATGACGGAGTGGATTGAAAAGAAGCTGAACGAAGAAATCTCCTGACAGACTGGCGGCTTCAGAGAATTCGACAATTGCCAGCGATCTTTGTCAGGTGGCGAAGTAACCTACGAGGGAAACGGGAAGCGATGACCACCAGACGAATCCTCTTCGTCAGCGGATCGATCGGATTGGGGCACGTGACGAGGGATCTCGCCATCGCGCGCGAACTCAGGGCGATGGTTCCTGTGGACATCACGTGGCTCGCGGCATCTCCCGCCGATCGCGTCATCCGGGAAGCGGGGGAGGTTCTCCATCCCGAGTCCGAAGATCTCGTCGACATGAGCGCGATCGCCGAAGCGCAGACGAGCGGAGGGCGGCTCAATCTGATTCGGTACGCCCTCAAGGCCCGGCACACGTGGGACCGGAACTTCGACGTCGTGGACGGGATCCTGTCGCGCGGCGAGTTCGATCTCCTCATCGGCGACGAGACCTACGAGATCGCGCTTGGCTACAGAAAGCATCCCGCCCGCAAGAAAAAACCCTTCGTCATGATCTACGACTTCGTCGGATTCGACGCCATGTCGAAAGATCCGATCGAGCGCCTGGGCGTCTACCTGTGGAACCGGACGTGGGCTGGCAGCGGCGGGGGAGCGCGCACCTATGTGGACCTGGGACTTTTCATCGGCGAGGAGGAAGACGTGCCCGACCGCCGCTTCGGACCTTTTCTCCCGAGCCGCCGCGAGTGGGCGAGGACGCGATGCACGTTCGTCGGATACGTTCTCGATTTCGACCCCCTGCGATACACCGACGCGAGCGCGATTCGAAGCGAACTCGGCTACGGCGCTTCGCCGCTCGTCGTCTGCGCGGTAGGCGGCACCTCCATCGGGAGGGAGCTCCTCGAACTCTGCGGCGCCGCGTATCCGCTTGTGAAGCGCTCGGTCCCCGATCTCCAAATGGTGCTGGTGTGCGGGCCGCGTATCGACCCGCGTGACGTCCAGGTTCCAGAAGGCGTGAGAGTGGCGGGATACGTACGGGGCCTTCACTGGCATCTGGCGGTCTGCGACCTGGCGGTCGTGCAGGGGGGCGGGACCGTGACTTTGGAGCTCACCGCCCTGCGGCGTCCGTTCGTTTTCTTTCCCATCGAAGGTCACTGCGAACAGGAGGTCTACGTCGCGGCGCGTCTGTCGCGTCATCAGGCGGGAGTTCGACTCCGGCAGAGCGTCACGACACCGGCCCAGCTCGCGGAGGTCATACTCGCGAACATGGGAAAACACGCAAGCTGGCCGCACATTCCTGTGAACGGCGCGCGGCGGGCCGCCGAGGCGATCCGTGATCTGTTGCAAGGCCGTTCATAATGCCGGCCTTCTGCATCGTCACTCGGGTTTTTTGACCACGCGCGTCTTCGCCTTCGCGTAGTCGGCCATTCCCTGGAAATCCACGAGGACGACGGGCTCGGTGCCCACGACCCAGGCATCGTGCCCGGCCGCGAGCAGCGAAACGTCTCCCTTTCGGCACTCCAACTCGGTGCCGTCGTCCATGCGGATTTTGAGCACGCCGGACACGTGATACTGAAAATGCGGTGCCTCGCAGCTCTCCGTGCCGACGTACGGTTTCACCGATGTCGACCACTTCCATCCGGGCTGCAGAACCGCGCGGCCGACGATGACGCCGCCGATCAGGAGCAGCTCGAGCCGTCCATTCGGGAATTCACGAACCTCATCGGGTTTCACGAAACTCTTCAGTTCGGTTCCCTCGAGAAGTTTGGCGATTGCTTGTTCTCTTCTCATCGTGTGCCTCCTCGTATGCGAGACCGATGTGAGTGTGAACGTCAGAGCCCACGCCCATGTAAGGCGCTCTTGTCCGAAAGATGGTTGGCCTAACTCGCAAAGTCAAATGTGAAAAGAAGTTACAAAGATAGTCGTGATTGTGTTCACATAGGTCGCTATTCCCTGTTGGAGAGAAATTTGCTAAATTGATCGAGGGAACACGGGCCTGCGCGAGCGGCGTACCCGGGGTTCTCGAGAGTCGCCCGAACCGCAGCAAAGGAGTGATCCTTCTAGGTGAAGAAGGGGTTCCAAGTTTCCCCGGAGGACCAATGGGTGGAACGGGCATATTTGGTGGGCGTGAGCCTGCCGAATAGCTCGATCGCAAGGGAGAGGGAACACCTCGAGGAACTCGCCGCTCTGGCGACGACCGCCGGGGCCGTTGTGGTGGGGACGACCGTTCAGGGGCGCACGCGGATCGACGGGGCGACGTTCATCGGTCTCGGCAAGGTCTCGCGGGTCAAAGAAGAGTGCGAGCACCTCGGCGCGAACCTCATCATTTTCGACAGCGATCTCTCTCCCGCCCAGACGAGGAATCTCGAGAAGGCCCTCTCTATCCACGTCATCGACCGTACGGAACTCATCCTCGACATCTTCGCCCGTCACGCCAAGAGCCAGCAGGCCAAGATCCAGGTGGAACTCGCCCAGCTCGTCTACACGCTCCCGCGGCTTCGCTGGCTGTGGGAGCACCTCTCGCGTCAGCAGGGCGGGATCGGCACGCGCGGCCCCGGCGAAACGCAGCTCGAAATCGACCGCAGACGCGTGCGCGAGCGGATCACCCATCTCAAGAAGCAGCTCGAGAAGCTCGGCCGGAGACGAGACGTGCTCCGCAGGTCGCGTAACGGACTCCCCGTCGTCGCCGTCGTGGGATACACGAACACGGGGAAGTCGACCCTCATGAACGTGCTCACTTCGGCGGATACGCTCGCGGAGAATCAGCTCTTCGCCACGCTGGACACGCTCACGCGGCGGCTCGAGAGCGCGAACCACACGCCGATTCTCGTCGTGGATACCGTGGGGTTCATTCGCAAACTCCCGCACCATCTCGTCGACAGTTTCAAGGCGACGCTCGCCGACATCGCCGAAGCCGACCTGTGGCTCCACGTGGTGGACGCGTCGCACCCCGGGTTCGCCGAGCAGATGGAAATCGCCGACGAGACGCTGCGGTCGATCCACGAGTCGCACGTGAAAACCCTCTACGCTTTCAACAAAATCGACGTCCTCGATCCCGATACGCTGGACGGTTTGAAGAGACGCTACCCCGACGCCGTGTTCATCTCGGCAAAACGCCTCATCGGTCTCGACGAGCTCGAAAAGCGGATAGACGAGGCGCTTCTCGGCAGAACGCTGAGAGTGGAGGTCAGAATCCCTCTCGACGACGGCAAGGGCATCGCTCAGGCGAAGAGCCTGCTCAAGGAGCCGAAGAGTTCTCTCGTGGACGGTGTATGCGTGCTGGAAGGAACGATCCAGAGCGTGCTTGCCGACGAGCTCGAACGCATCCCGGGCGCGAGCGTTCGTTATCTCCTCTGATCCAGATCCATCTCTCCGCTGCCCGACGCTCCCTTTCGCGCCGCTTCGTATTTCGCCGCGACCTTTTCCATCATCTGGCGCGTCTGCGGCGCCGCAGCGAACCTCTCGTAGTTCTTGTCGAGGTGATGGATGATGAACTGCGAGAGGAAGACAAAAAAGAACGGCATCGCGTACGGAATGAAGCGCCGCCAGCGCCGCTGGTAGAGGAGCCTCGCTGCGAGCACAGTGCCCGAGGAGAGGATCATGATGAACCCGACGGAGACGAGGTAGAGATACTGGAGGTTTAGCCAGTCCTTCGGAAAGTTGAAGAAGCAGAACGGAGTCACCGTAATGTACGTCCACGCGATGAAGAAGCGTATCGTGCGGTTCGCGAAGAGAAAGCCGAAAATGCTGTACGAGAGAATGCACAGGAACGTGATCACACGGATCTCCGTGGCAAGCTTGTAGACGAAGCGCACGAGGGATCCGGAATCCGTGACGAGGTTCGTGCTGTGGATGGGGAAGACCATCCGGACCAG
>CAZYCB010000530.1:0-2118 GCA_964645735.1 uncultured bacterium
TACGTGGTCAAGAAGGGGCGTTCCGAACTCGACTGGGAGACAGCCAGTCTGGGCTCCGCGGTGACGGCGCTGCTGGTGACGGATCTCTTCTACGACGGCACGAAGGAGATCCTCGTCGCGACGGCCCGCGGCCGGTTTCTCGTCTACGACGCGACGACGTACGACAGACTGGTCGAGAATTTCACCGAACCGTTCGAGTCGATATCGTGCTTGACGTCGGCCAACATCGACGGCGATCCCCAGCAAGAACTCATATTCATCGGCGATAATCGCCTGAATATCTACGACACGAAGAGCCGGGGGAGGGAGTGGAGGAGCCAAACGGCGTATCAGGCGACGGAGATCGTTTTGGGGAACGTCGACGACGATCCGCAGCCCGAGATCATACTCAACACGGGGGCGATCATCGATTCGCGGTTCTACACACTCGAATCGTCTTCTGTGCTCAACGGCGTTTTCGGGACGAGGCTGCGTTTGCTGGATATGAACGGCGACGGTTATCCGGAAATCCTCGGAGAGATGCCCGGGTTCGCGCTGAAGGTGTACGACGTGTACGCCCAGCGCGAGATTTGGTAGCGGACAAGGGGATGGAGATGCCGGACGAGGTCCGGATGTCGGCATACGACCTGAACACATCGTGTCGGGGATGTCTCGCGGGAGTGGGCGCCCCGCCCGTATCGTCGCGATGAACGAAAAAACCTTCAGGCTTACGCTCGTTGTACTCCTCGTTGCGGCGGTCTCCGTCCTCTTCGTTGCGATGATCCGCCGGTTCCTGATGACGATCCTGCTGGCCGCTATTTTCAGCGGGCTCGCCCGGCCGCTCTACACTAGGCTTCTCGCGGCGTTCCGAGGGCGAAAGAACCTCGCCTCCCTGTGCACGCTCGTCCTCATCGTGGCGATGATCGTCGGACCGTTCCTCGCTTTCCTCGGAGTGTTGGCATCGCAAGCGTACCAGATCGCCCAGTCGGTCGGCCCCTGGATCGAGAAACAAGTCGACGAACCCGACAACTTCACTCGTCTCGTCGACAGGTTTCCCGCGCTCGCGAGGCTCGAACCCTACAGGGCCGAGATCATCGACAAGCTGGGACAAGCCGTTGGAAGCATCGGCAACTTCCTCTTCGCGGGGCTTTCCGACGCCACGCGGGGCACGATCACGTTTCTTTTTCATGTGTTTCTGCTTCTCTACACGATGTTTTTCTTTTTGATCGACGGGAAGGCCATTCTCGACAAGATCCTCTCCTATGTTCCCCTCTCGAACGCGGACAAGAACCGGCTGAGCGGCAAGTTCGTCACGGTGAGCCGGGCGACGATCAAAGGGACATTGGTGATCGGAATCGTCCAGGGGGGACTCGCGGGTCTCGGGTTCGCCATTGCAGGGTTACAGGGCTCGGTGTTCTGGGGAACGATGATGACGGTGCTCTCGATCATCCCCGGCCTGGGCACGGCGATCGTCTGGGTGCCCGGTGTCATCTATCTTCTCGCCAGCGGGCACGTCACCGCCGGGATTCTTCTCGGTCTTTTCTGCGCGCTCATCGTGGGGAGCATCGACAATTTTCTTCGCCCGCGTCTCGTCGGGAGGGACGTCAAGATGCACCCGCTTCTCATCCTTTTCGGAACTCTGGGCGGCGTGTTCTTCTTCGGCGTCGTCGGGGTGATCGTGGGCCCTATCATCGCGGCCGTCTTCGTCACGATTTGGGACATCTGCGGAGTCGTTTTCAGCGAGACCGTTCCTACCGAGCCCCAGGACGCGGCTCCGCCCGGCGCTGACGCCGGCGCGTAACGGTTGGACGCCCGGGGGACGGCTCGCAAACGAGCGATTCACGGTAAGAGAGCGATCGTATGAACAGAACACTCTCGATATTTATCGTCGGACTCTCGGTCGCCGCGATGGGGTGTTCTTCGACCCCCGTCAAACTCGATTATGATCCCGAGATCGATTTCGACCGCTACGATACGTACGACTGGCTGGACGACAGGCCGAACGTTCCCGCAGAGGCGAAGAATGCGATGGGTGAGTTTCCGATGATCGACGATCCGCTGCGGCGAGCCGTGTCGGCGGGATTCGCAGAGAAGGGAGTCGCGGAGGACCAGATCGATCCGGACGTCCTCGTCGCGTAC
>CAZYCB010000531.1:0-1552 GCA_964645735.1 uncultured bacterium
GAACCCTCCATCTCGAACCGGAAGTTCGCGCGGGTTCGGTTCTCAGTGTGAAGCCGTATAGAGAAGATGTGACCTGGACTTTTCCCATACCGGCTGTGTGCCCTTATCGTTGCCAAGGCTCGAGGGAAACTCCCCCTGACTCGTGGCCCTTATTGTAGCACACGGAAGCACTTAATTCCAGCGGATTTTTCGTGCATGGCGAGTGGCTGGCAGCAGCCATTCGGCTGCCCGAACCGACGTCGGAGGCTCTGCAAAGGGCAGAAGGAAGCCTTCTTTACACGCACCGCCCGCTCCGATTCAGACGCGCGAAATCAGGCCGTGAACGAGTTCGACCGCACGCCTCGCCTGAACCTCGGCGGCGTAGCGCTCCCTCACCCTCCGCTCGGCAGAAGCCGAGAGCGCCGCCGAGAGACCCGGGTCGCCGACGAGCCGCCTTATGGCTCCGGCCAGCTCGCCGGGGGTCTCGGCGAGAAGGTAGTCCTTTCCGGGCTCGAAGGGCATGCCCGCGATGGCCACAGGGGTGCATACGAGAGGGATTCCCGCGGCCATCGCCTCCAGAACGCGGATCCGAATACCCCCCCCGAAGCGGAGCGGGATCACGAGGCACGACGCCCGGTGTAAGAAAGGTCTTACATCGTCTACGGAGCCGACGATCTCGACGCCCGGCTGGGACTCGAAAAACTTCAAGTTTCCGGGAAGCTTCCCGCCCACGACGGTGATTCGAAGACCCTCGACGCCGCTGATCTTCGGATAGACGTCTCGAACGAAGTACTCGAGAGCGTCACGATTGAATGCCGCGCCGAGATGGCCCAGGAACAACACTTCGCCGGAGTTTCTCGGCGAACCCGGGCACGCGAAGAAATCCACGTCCACTCCGACGGGCAGGACGTCGACGACACCCGGCTTTCCTCGAAGCGCTTCTACCGCTGCCTTGTCTCGCTCGGTAAGCGTCAAGATCACGGAGAACGAACGGTATGCAGCGGTTTCCTCACGGCGCTCGACGCGCCACCGGCGGATCGCCAAAAACTTTCTCAGAGGGTTCTTTTCGAGAGAAGCGTTCCGTTCGTTCACCAGTGCGTCAACGTCATGGGTCAAGAGCGCGCACCGGTCCGGCGGGACACAGCGGAGAATCCGCCGGAGCTGCCAGTACTCGACGATCACCAGATCGAAGCGCTCCCGGGACAAGCCGCGGGCCGCGCGGATGAAGTCACCGGGGCAATCGTAGAGGCTCTTGAGAGAACGCTGCAGGATGAGCGACTTGAGATGATAGAAGAACTTGTAGACGACGCGGTGAACCACCGACTTCCGGTTCGGCGCCATCACGGTGACGACGCGCGAGCACCATCGTTCGAGTTCGCGGGCGAGCGGAATTTCTTCCCGAGAGATGATGCGCGTGAGAACTGTCACGTCGAAGTGAGGTTGCAGCGACCGGATCAGACCGAACGAGGCCACTTTCGTACCCTGGTTCGGGGGATACGGCAACACCGGCTTGACGAGAAGCACTCTGGGTCGTGCGGGTCCGTTCAACGGCTCCCCCCCGCGGCAGCGTCCG
>CAZYCB010000532.1:0-10744 GCA_964645735.1 uncultured bacterium
CTTGACACAAGCCCCTCCGCCAGTGTAATTTTGTTTATTCAAAGCAGTTGGGTGCTCGCTTCGAGCGCCCGCGCTCGTAACGGTCTCTGACCCCTCTCCCCACCGTAGATCACGGGCATTTTCCCTTCGGAGGAGTGGCAGTATGGCGCACTGCGTCGGAATTAGGCGTGAGGACAAGAGTGTATCGGAACGGCGGGTTACCGTCACACCGGACGACGTCCGGATCCTGAAGGAACAGGGTATCGAGTTCGTCGTCCAGCCGTCCAACATCCGCGTCTTCTCGGAGAAGGAGTACATCGCCGCGGGGGCGACCGTGTCCGAGGATCTTTCGCAGTGCCCCGTCGTGTTTGCGCTGAAGGAGATTCCGTCGACGTTCTTCCGCAAGGGCGGCGCGTATCTTTTCTTCTCGCACACGATCAAGGGGCAGCGGCACAACATGCCCATGCTCAAGAAGATGATGGAACTGGAGTGCGATCTGATCGACTACGAGCGCGTGGTCGACGAGAAGAACCGGCGGCTCGTGTTCTTCGGGTGGCACGCGGGAGTCGCCGGAATGATCGAGTCCCTCGTGGCCCTGGGGAAACGGTTGAGGAGCGAGCACATCAAGAGTCCGTTCGAGGCGATCAAACGTCCCGTCGAATATTCGTCGATCCGCGAGGCGGAGACCGCGCTCGAAGTCGTGGGACGCTGGATCGAGTCCGAAGGGCTTCCCAACGAGGTTCTCCCTCTGACCGTCGGTGTCACAGGGTACGGGAACGTCTCCCAGGGGGCCCAGGAGATGCTCGACATTCTTCCCACGACGGAGGTCGGTCCGGAGGAACTCAAGACCGTGACCGAAAAGACCGCGGGGGCGAAGCACACGATTTTCAAGACGGTGTTCAAAGAAGAAGACATCGTCGTGCCGAAGCAGTTCGGGGGCACATTCGTCCTCCAGGACTACTACGATCACCCCGAGAAGTACGACGGGATCTTCGAAACCTATTTGCCGTATCTGACGGTTCTCATGAACTGCATTTTCTGGACGCCCCGCTATCCGAAACTGGTTACGAAGGACTACTTGAGGAACCGGTGGAGGAACACGAGGCTCAAAGTGATCGGTGATATCAGCTGCGACGTGGACGGATCGATCGAGGCGACGGTCAAGGCGACCGACCCGGCGAGCCCGGTGTTCGTGTGGGATCCCTACACGGACGTCGCGGTCGATGGTTGGGAGGGGAACGGCCCCGTCGTCATGGCGGTGGACATCCTTCCGTCCGAGCTTCCGCGCGACGCGTCGGTATACTTCAGCAACGTGCTCAAGGAGTTCATTCCGGCGATCGCCCGGGCGGATTACGACGTGGATTTCGAGCATTTGGCGCTGCCCGAGCCCATCAAGAAAGCAGTTATTCTTCACCGGGGCAAACTCACCTCGGAATACGAATACATGGCGAAGTTTCTGGACTGAGGCGCGAGCGGCATACGACTACGGAGGTTGAACATGCCAAAGGTTGTGGTGCTAGGAGCAGGAATGGTCACGAGGCCGCTGGTGAGGTATCTCCTCGACCAGCCGGATATGAAGCTGATCGTGGCCACGCGGACGGTCGAAAAAGCGGAGAAGATGATCGCGGGGCACAGGAACGGCGAGGCCAGGTCGCTCGACGTGGAGAAGAACCTCTCGGCGGTCGAGGCGCTGGTGAAGGGCGCTGACGTGGTCGTCAGTCTCGTCCCCTACGCGTATCACGTGAGCGTGGCGAAGTTCGGCATCAAGCATAAAAAGCACGTCGTCACCACGTCCTACGTGAGCGACGCGATGCGGGCCCTCGACGGCGACGCCCGCAAAGCGGGAATCATCCTCCTGAACGAGTGCGGGCTCGATCCGGGCATCGACCATATGTCGGCGATGCGGATGATCCACGACGTGGAGAGAAGAAAAGGCAAGATCGTGAGGTTCAAATCGTCGACCGGGGCGCTGCCCGCGCACGAAGCCAACACGAACCCGTTCGGCTACAAGTTCACGTGGGCCCCGCGGGGCGTGCTTCTCGCGTCGAGAAACTCGGCGAAGTGGCTCGAGGACGGCAAAGAAGTCGACGTCCCCAGCGGGCAGCTCTTCGAGAGCTACATCATTCAGGATGTGCCCGAGACGGGATCGTTCGAAAACTACCCGAACAGGAATTCGGTCCCTTACAAAGACATCTACGGACTCAAGGACGCACGCACCGTCTATCGCGGCACGCTCCGGATGCCGGGCTGGTGCGAGACGATGCGGCGAGTCGTTGCCCTCGGCTGGCTCTCCGATCAGCCCGTGGCGGGGTTCTCGGGAAAAACGTACGGCGACCTCACCCGGCGACTCATCGGGGCTCCGAAGGGCGTCAATCTCGCGGACGCGACGGCGGATTTCCTCGGCGTGGACACGTTCGCCACGGTGGTCAGGCGCCTCGAGTGGCTGGGTCTCTTCGGCAACAAGAAGCTCCCCGCCGACAAGAACAACCCGCTCGACTACCTCAATGTCCTCACGCTCGAGAAGATGCTGATCCGGCCGGAGGAGAAGGACATGACCGTGATGCACCACGAGTTCGTGGCCGAGTTCCCGGGCGGCAAAAGGGAATATCTCACATCGACGCTCGTCGACTACGGCATCCCCAACGAAGACACATCCGTGTCACGGACGGTGTCGCTGCCTGCGGCAATGGCGGTCAAACTGATCCTCGACGGGACGATCAGGGACACGGGGTGCCATATCCCCGTGGCTCCGACGATTTACAACCCGCTTCTCGACGAGCTCGAGACCTACAACGTCGTCTTCAAAGAGAGGAAACACCTGCTATGAAAGTAGACGTGCAAAACTCGGCGTACTACATGCACCTCGAAGAGGAATACGGGGCCCACAACTACCACCCCATCCCCGTCGTCATCAGCCGGGCGGAGGGTGTGTGGGTGTGGGATCCTGAAGACCGCAAGTACATGGATTGTCTCTCCGCGTACAGTGCGGTGAACCAGGGGCACAGGCATCCTAAAGTGATCGCCGCCCTGAGGGAGCAGGCCGATCGCCTGACGCTGACGAGCCGGGCGTTCCATAACGACAAGCTCGGGCCGTTTCTCAAGAAGCTCACCGAGGTGACGCAGATGGAAATGGCCCTGCCGATGAACACCGGCGCTGAGGCCGTCGAGACGGCGATCAAGATCGCGAGAAAATGGGGATACAAGGTCAAGAAAGTTCCCGACCAGAAGGCGGAGATCATCGTCTGCGCGGAGAACTTCCACGGGCGGACGACGACGATCGTCGGTTTTTCGACGGACCCGACCTCGCGTGACGGGTTCGGTCCTGCCACGCCGGGGTTCAAGATCATCCCGTACAACGATATCGGTGCGCTGGAGAAAGCCATCACGCCGAACACGGTGGGTTTCCTCGTGGAACCCATACAGGGAGAAGCGGGCGTGAAGGTTCCGAGTCCCGGATACCTTCGCGAGGCGAAGGCCGTGTGCGAGAAGCACAACGTTCTCCTCATGCTCGACGAGATCCAGACGGGGTTCTGCCGCACGGGGAAGATGTTCGCGTGGATGCACGAGAACACCAAACCCGACATTCTCATGGTGGGCAAAGCCCTCGGCGGCGGCGTATACCCGGTGTCCGCGGCGCTCTCGTCGAAGGAGATCATGTCGGTGATACGTCCGGGCGAGCACGGGAGTACCTTCGGGGGCAACCCGATGGCGTGCGCCGTCGCGACGGCATCTCTCGATGTGCTCATCGACGAGAAGCTCGACAAGCGCGCCGAGGTGATGGGCGAGAGGTTCCGCAGCGGGCTGCAAGCGATGGGTTCAAGCAAGGTGAAGGAGATCCGCGGCAAGGGGCTCTTGAACGCCATCGAGATCAAACCGGGAGCGGGAAAGGCAAGAGAGTACACCGAGAAGCTAAAGGGTCTCGGCGTTCTCGCCAAGGAAACGCACGAGGTCACGATCCGTTTCGCCCCGCCGCTGGTGATCGGCGACGATCAGGTCGATTGGCTCGTCCAGAAGATCGGGGAGGCGTTCGCATAGATCAGGAGAGGTCGAAGCCGAGCCCTGGTTTGTCGGTGGGGTAGAGGATGCCGTTCCGTATGATCACGGCCCCGTCCGTCGGATCGCCTTCTAGCCCGATGTGGCCGTCGAGATCGCAGTACGCGACGTTCGGTCTCGAGAGAGCGAAGTGGAGCCCGGCAGCGATGGAAAGCGCAGCCTCGTCCACGCAGCCCACCATGACTTCGAGACCCGCCGACCTGGCGACGGCGTTTATGAGCGAAGCTTCGTAGATCCCCCCGACCTTCATCAGCTTCACGTTCACCATGTCCACGAGGTCGCGCCTGGCCAGACGAAACGCGTCGATCAGATTCATGAGGCTCTCGTCGGCCATGACGGGCAGCGGCACTTCCTTTGTGACGCGGCCGATCCAGTCCGGCTGACCTTTCGCCGTAGGCTGCTCGATGAGTTCGAGGCGGGCGCTCCTCACGCCTTCGACGAATCTCAGCGACTGTTCGACGGTGTAGCCCTGGTTGGCGTCGAAGCGGAGCTCGACGTGGGGGCCGACGGCCTCGCGAACCCGCCGGACGCGCTCGATATCGGACTCGACGTCCAGCCCTCCCTTGAGCTTGAGCGCCGTGAATCCCTTCGACATCCAGTCCTTTGCCTTGGCGACCGTGTCGTCGAGGGGCAGAATGCCGATCGTGACGGTTGTCTTGAAGCACGACCTGTATCCGCCGAGGATCTTCCACAGCGGTTGGCGGGCGATCTTGCCCAGTATGTCGTGAATCGCCATGTCCACTCCCGCCACGGCCGCGGGCTGGTCTTTGAGTATCTCCTTCAATCGCTCGACGACGCGCGCGGATCTCAAGGGGTCGGTGCCCTTGAGCTCGGTCTCGGCGACGTCTTCGAGGGCTTTCAAAACGGAGGCGGGGGTCTCGCCGGTGATCTTCTCGTCCGGGGCGGAACAGCCGTACCCGGTGATGGCCTGGTTCGTTTCGACACGAATGAGTATGTTCGTCGCCGTCTCGACGGTCTCGTAGGCGATCGTGTAAGGCTCTGCGAGCTTCATCTCGACCGGCCAGAATGCGACCCGCGTGATTCTCATCGGAACTGCACCCGCTTGCTCAATAACGTTTCTGGAAAATCTCGTCGAGCGTGAGCTGCTTCAAATCCTCGACGAAAGCGACGAGGTGCCCGATCATGATGTCCCACATCTTGTGCCCTTTTTCGGCGGTGGCCTTGGTGGGATCGCCGACGACGCCGCTTCGCGAGATCCTCTTCGTGTACGCGTACCACGAGATACCGCGTTTCGACGTGAAGTCGAGGTAGCGGTTCGAGAACTCGGGGATGAAAGGCTCCACTTTGTCCATCTTCACGAGTTCCGGGCGCGTGGCGAGGCTCGTGCTCATCTCGATTTCGCCGGCGTGAGCGTCGTTCGGTGTGTCCACCATGGAGTAGATGTCGACGTCGCTAGTCTCGCCGGTATCGACGCAGACGAAGATATGCGCGTCGCGGCTGATCTCCTGCGCTGCGAAGTGAAGCGCCGGATCGTTTCCTCCGTGGCCGTTGATGATGACGAGCTTGGTGATTCCATGCCTCGCCGCGCTCATCCCGATCTCGTAGACCATGTTGGAGAGCGTTCTGTTCCGTATGCTGATCGTCCCCGAGAAGTCGTCGTGGTGATACGAGACGCCGTACGGAATCATCGGAAAGACGATCGGTTTGGGGTCGCCGCATCTCACGGCGACTTCCCTGGAGAGATACTGTGCGTCGAACGCATCCGTGTCGAGAGGGAGGTGCGGACCGTGCTGCTCGACGGCTCCCACGGGCAGAAGGGCGACGTCCACTTCGCGGAAACGTTTTCTCGCCTCGGGCCACGTCATCTCGGCGAGCAGGTACGTCGTTTTCGGAGCGCCCTCCACGGGCGCCGCTTTCCGCCGCGGCTTTCTCCTCTCGAAGGGATACGGGGCGTGGAGCCCCGGGTCGGAGAGGACGTCGATGTCGACCCACACCCTGCCCGACCGGCGAGTCGCTCCGCTCGCGTGCTCGAGGAAGATCTTGTACAGGGGTTCGCGAAGATCGCGCGGGATGCAGTCCATCGGCGAGCGTTCCGGTTCGAAACGGACTTTCGTGATCTCGGGCCGTTCCTTGGCCGAGGACTTCTTGTCTTCGGGGATCTGAACGAGCCCTTTCTGCTGGAGCATCCACAGAAGCTGCTGGCTCGCCGCCGGCTCCTGGTGGAGTCCTCCCGCGCCGAGCGCTTCGAGGCAGCCCTTGATCTGGTCGGGCGTGTAGCCGCACACCGTCGGATCCCCGCCGTTCGCGAGGACCATGCCGACGATCCTGCGGCACTTCTCGCACTTGCCGCACGGCCGCACGCGAGGCCCCACCGTGTGCCCCGCGTGACACGACACCTGGTGCTCGAAGAGATGCGGGTAGCGCGAGACGAGCATCCCTTCTATCAAAAGCTCGGACAGCGGTCTCAGGATGGAGAACTGGCTCAAGCGCCACCGCTTGTTCGCGAAGTAGCGGGAGAGCGCGTTGTCGAAATACCGGCTCTGATCGTAGTACCCGTTGTAGTGGAGGATCCCTCTGAAATTCATCCGCATCGTGGTGTCGTACTCGTCGCCCAGGACGGGGCGGCCCACGCCGCGCTTGCGCAGAAGCGGCAGCGATCCGAAGAGAAAAAGCGCCACCGTCCACAAACGGATCGGATACTCGTCGGAACGGACGCTGGCAAAATCCTGCCGTATGAACGGCATGTGTCTGAGCATCCACGCGAAGATGCGGTCGGTGTTCATCCACACACGCGCCGTGCGCGGCACGTGCCTCTCGAAATGCCTGTATGCGTTCAGCGCCGTGAACCAGTGCCGCCCCGATTCGTTTCCGAATATCGGATGGACCTCGTATCCGATCTCGTTCAAGAGTCCGAAGGAAAGGAGGCTGTCCTTGCCGCCGCTCGAGAGAATCGCGATCCGTTCCTCACGGCTCTCCGTCGGGCTCCAGGGCACGTGGCCCGGCGTGTCGCCCTGCTGGGGAAACACGAGTTCGGCCCTCGAGTACCGCGTTTGTCTCACAGCGGGGAGGCTCGCTGCGGGGCCGGTCAAATAGAGGTTCGGCTCGAGGAATTTCTTGACGTAGATCTCTCTCGCCGTGTTCTCCGCTATGTCGGACAGAAAGCGCCGGTCGGCGCCGTCGAACGAGCCCTCGAACACGATGCGCGCGGCGAAGAGCCCGTAGTTCAGCGCGAGCTGGGCGCCGATCATGTCGGCGAGGTTCTGGTCCGTCCGGTCGCCGGGCGTGAAAACGTCCTCTTCGTACGAGTAAACGAGGTCGATCGAATCCTCTTTGTCTTCCTGCACGACCGTGTAGGGGACGACGAGACGGTTCTTCTCGAGTCTCGCCGGTCCCACGCGCAGTTCGTCGATCACGCGCAGCGCCTTCAGTGCGTCCACGTGGGAGTTCGGGATGGGACTCTCTGGAGAGCGGGGGTCGGACGGGGGATTGTCTTTCTTCATCTGCGTGCGAGCCCTCTAGTCTCGTGTCTTCGTCGAAAGAAAGTGCTTCTCGAGCGCATCGACGAGAATCGCGGGACCGTCGATGAGCACGTCGGTCGCGGGGAGCCCCGTGAGCTGCGTGATCGCCGCACACACCAGTCCGATCCGATCCCGGGGGATGTCCTCGTGGTTCACGGCGATCGCCACCACCGGTTTCCCCGAGACGACCTCGAGCGCTTCGATCTGTCTCGCGAGAGGCTGAATGGGATACTGCGGAAATCCGTCGTACGCCTTGCGGGCGGGGGCGTGCTGGAGCACGATGACGTCGGGGCGGGCGGCGGCGATGATCTCGTAGCCTCCCGGGTAGGCGGGGTTCAAGAGGCCGCCCTGACCCTCGATCACGATGACGTCGGGATGTTCCTCGTCCCACGCCTTGACGATGGCGTGTTCGATTTCCCCGGTGAGAAAGTCGTTGACGAGCGAGTCGAGGAGGATCCCGTACGTGGCTCCCTGGAGCCACGCCGTCTGGCCTGTGCCGATCATCTCCGTGCGGTGCCCCCTCTCGTTGAGACCGTCCACGATCTTCCACGCCGTGGTCCGCTTTCCCACGGCGGAGTCGGTTCCCAGAACGGCGATCTTGAACGCGCCGACGCGGTCGATGGCGCCGGTGAAAAAGTGGAGCTCGGATCTCGAGGGCGGCTTTCGAACGTCGCGGATCGCGACGCCGTGGCGGTCAGCGAGGGCTTTGAATTCCGGGTCCTCGGAGAGGAAGTCGTGGAGCCCGCAGTCCACGTTGAGCCCTAGCGAAAGGGCCGTCCGCACATCGCGGCGGGCCGTCGCGCCCAGACGGCCTCCGTCAGGGGCGAGGCCGACGACGAAATGCGTAGGCGTGTTTCCCGCTTCGCTCGCGATGCGAACGGCCTCTTCCACGGATCCCGCCACCGGGATTCCCACGGGGGTACCGTCGAGAACTTCGCCGGCATCCTTCCCCTGGTACCGGCTGTCGACGACGGCGAGCACTGCGTATCTTCTGGTGAAGCGGACGAGTCCGTGTGCGGTCTTCCCGTTGGGCGTGTTGAAGGCACCCTCGCAGTAAACGATGGCGTTGGTTTTCGGCATCATCTCTTTCCCGTCAAAACGATCACGTAGCGATCGTTGGGGAGAGCTTGTTTGGCGTTCCAGTCGAGGAGCGCGATGAGCGCCGCCGTCGAAGCGGGCAGCACGTTCAATCCTTCGCGTTCGCGTATGAACTTGGCGTAACTGAGCATTTTCGTGTCGGAGGCGTTCACCGCCCAGCCGTTCGTCACGCGTATGGCCTGAAGCGCAAGGTTCCCGTCGATCGAATGCCAGTTGACGAGAGGCTCGTTCACGTCCGTCTCGCGGATGTCGCCCGGAGCGAGGTCCTCGCACACGGCGCTGTTCTTGAGCCATGACTGGACGATGGGGTTCTTGCGCATCGAGGAGCCCGCCACCATCCGCGGTATCTTCGATGTCTTGCCGCGGCGGTAGAGGCTCAAGAATCCTCTGTAGATTCCGGCGAGCGTCGTTCCGTTCGAAACGGGGACGCACACCGCGGCCGGCGCGTCGCGGAGGTCTTCGAAGATCTCGTACGCGATCTGGCCGTACGCGTGGAGCTGCGTGAGCGTGTTCGCTCCCCCCGGGTTTGCATCGTAAATCTCTTCTCGAGCGGCGCGCACCTGCGACGCGCGCACCGCTTGCTCGTAATCATCTCCTTCGCGAACGATCAGCGAACCCAGCTTCTCCATCTCGGCGATCCGGCGCGAGTGGTAGTTGGCGGGCACGAACACGTAGCACTTGAGGCCCACGACCGAGGTCGCCAGAGACATCGCCACGCCGTAGTTCCCGCACGTGGCCACGGTGACCGCGTCGAACCCGCGGCGCAGCGCGTCGCTCGCCTGCATGAATGCGATCCGGTCCTTCTGAGTTCCCGTGGGGTTCACGCCCTCGAACTTGAGGAAGAGCTGGCGCACGCCCGTTTCCCGTTCCATGTTGCGCGCTCTCGCAAGAGTCGTATCTCCGACCTGGGAATCGATGATGTCGTCGAACGCTTCGAGACGTTCTTCGAGTGACCGTGCGGCGTCGCTGGCGATGACCGTCGCCGGCGCCATCTCGTCGATCATGACGTCTCCCAGGGGAGACGAACCGTCGAGCACCGTTTTCGCGAACGACTCGTTGGGCTCTAAGGGAACGTCGTTGTTCATCGCTCTAGATCTTCTCCTTGGCCGAAAAGATCATCCCGCACTTCTTCCGTGCGCCTCGTGCGAAAGACCTCATCGGCAAACTGTCTCGTGGATCGCTTTTTTCTCGCCCCCGCCGGTCGCCGGCAGGAGTCCCGTGGCTCGCGTCGCTGCACTCGCTGCTTCCGGGAACGCTCTCGGGCACGCTCGTAGCGTAACATAAACGCGTCCGGCAGGGTTGTCAGCAAAAAACACGCCCGGACGCGAGCGCTCGCCGCCAAAAAAAAGGCATCCCTCCCGGAGGGATGCCTGGTGCAAGAAGCGTGTGCGTCGCTAGTTATCCCCTCCGCCGCTCTTTTTCGAACTCGAACCGGATTCGGACCTGTCGGCCTTGGCGTCCTTCTTGTACGCCTCGCTCCTGTAGTCCGTCGTGTAGAATCCATTCCCCTTGAGGATGATTCCCCCGCCGCCGGAGATCACACGGATGACCTTCCCGCGGCACTCGGGGCATTTCTCGCTCGGGCGGTCGGACATCTTCTGCTCTAACTCGAACGTGTGTCCGCACTTGGTGCATTCGTAGTCGTATGTTGGCATGATGGCCAGCTCCTTGGTGCCGCCCGCATGAATTTTGTTGGTGATACACTGGGCGTTCTGATAACGTAGAAATCGGGTAGCACCTATCTAAATAACGGATTTGCGCGTTTTGCGCAAGCGAATATTGGGGATGGGGCGGCCGTGGGGCGGTCTTGTCGGGCCGGCCCCCACGGGCGCCGGAGGGCTGTGTGCCGGGCGCTTTGGAAGGCGATCGGGGAAACGAATGGCTGACATCCACTTCGAACGCGTAAAGAAAGTTTACGACGCGGGGGTGACCGCACTCGAGGAGTTCTCGCTCCATATCCCGTCGCCGACTCTGGTCGTCCTCGTCGGGCCTTCCGGGTGCGGAAAGACCACGCTCCTCAGGCTTATCGCGGGTCTCGAGAAGCCGACGTCGGGGTCGATCACGCTCGGCGGCGAGAGGCTCGATACGGTCGAGCCGAGGCACCGCGATGTGGCGATGGTCTTCCAGAACTACGC
>CAZYCB010000533.1:0-6714 GCA_964645735.1 uncultured bacterium
CGTTAATTTCGAGAGGTGGGGTCTCGAACATTAACTCCTGGAGCTGTGAACGTCAGTTTTTTTGTCCCTCCCTCTGTCCCGCGCTCTGCCTCCGCCCTACGCGCTGATGGATCCCGCTCCCGATTCGGTTTCTGGATTCCGTTTCTTCGCCGTTCTTGTGCTCGAGCGCTCATGACGAGCACTCGGTGAATCCATGCTTTCATATGTCCTCGAAAAAGGACGAGTGTAGAGGGAATAACACGGAATTTGGGGCGTCCGCATCGTCTTTTCCGCTGGTTGCCGGCCTGCTCGTGCGGCGATCGACATTTGTAACCTGTTGTTGTAATAGAGAGTAGTCTGCGCGGTGGGGCGGGATGCCGGCACGGGGCGCGGTATGGCACGCTCATTGCGCTAGGATGAGGCGTCATGAAAACGAAAACTAACAAAAAAGACCCCATCGTGAAGCGCGTCTGGATGTGTGTTCTCAGCGTTTTTGCCGCTTCGGCGATCCTCATGGCCGGTGGCTGCTGCGATGACTGCGACGATCCGTTCATCGCGGACTACCCACCGGCCGCACCGAGCGGCGTCTACAGCATCACGGGCGACGCCCGTGTGGACATCTACTGGAACGCGAACACGGAGCGAGACCTCGAAGGATACGACATCTTCTGGAGCTACGAGGAAGACGGTCCGTTCGATTACTTGGTCTCCGTACCGCTGCAGTCGACGCGCTTCGTCGACACGGACGTCGAGAACGGCGTCACGTACTTCTACGCGATTCGGGCGTACGACGACGGGGGACTGACGAGCGAATTGAGCGATGTGATTTTCGACACACCTCGTCCCGCGGGGACGAATCTCGTTCTCTACGACTACTTGGGGCAAACGGCAGGATTGAGCGGCTACGACTTTTCGGCCTACGCCGTTCAATCCTGGAATCTCGCCACCACGGACGTCTACTTCGGCTCCCCAAACGGAGTGCCGACTCTGTTCGGCTATGGTTCTTCCGTGGGAGACGGAGTAGACGTCCAAGACTATGGGTTCGGCGAGCTGGACATCGTCGATTGGGCCCCCGACATTCCGGATGGCTGGTCTCCCTCGAAGCGGGTCGAGATGATCCGCGGTCACAGCTACGTCATCCAGATCCTCGATATTTCCGGTTACTACTATTACGCGAAGGTGTACTGCCGGTCGGTCAGCAACGATCTGGTGTTTCTTGACTGGGCTTACCAATCAGCCGCGGGCAATCCGGAGCTATCCCCTGGGCAAGGAGCCAAGAAGCGATGACAACGACGGCTAAAAGATACGGGTTTGCGTGCCTCTTCACGATCCTGCTGGTGGCAGGAGCGGTCGGGACGTCGAGCGCGGGTTTGCGCTTCGAGGCGGCCTACTCCTCCGGGCCGACGGATGTGCGCGTGTGGCTGGACGAAGGGTACGGCGACGGTTCGGAATACTACGACGACGGCGCGGCCTATGAGGATTGGGACTACGGCGACGTCTATCCTTCGGCCGACGACGTCGTTCTCTACGTGAGGGCATCCCGGAGCTGCTTCACGACGGTTTACATCATCGACACCGAAGGTTTCATCCACGTGATCCAACCGCTTTCGCCCGTCGACGATGCCTACCTCGTCGGGGGCAGGATCTACAGGTTCTACCTGAGAGATTACGGGTTCGATCGCGGGTATTTCGGCAGGGGCGTGGCGTTCGCGTTCGCCGTGTCGAGCCCCGTCCCGTTCATGTATGCGAATTACGGCGTGACGATTTTCGGGCCGCGCGTCGGCTTTCAGATCTACGGGGATCCGTTCGTCGCCGCCCGGCTCTTCTACGTATCGATACTCCCGCCCGCCTGCACGTGGGGTTACGTCGGAGTGGGCTACTCGCGGTTCTACGTGAGGGAGTACGTCCGGTATCCGAGCTACCTCTGTCTGGGGTGGGAGGGCCACCACGGTGGCCGGGGGCACGGGGAGTGGCAGAGCGAAGCAAACAAATTCTACCGGACCCACGCCAAGGATCCGTACCGCGTGCTTCGGCCCGCGGGCGGCGCGGAGCAGCAGGATCTCCGGTACACGAAGATCACTCGCTCGGGTGTAAAGGACGCCGCCGATGTGCGGATGAGAACGCCGGTCACGGTCACAGACGGATCGCGGCCGACGACGCGGGAAAAGCCCGAGAACTTCGCACCCGCGGCGCGCGCAAAACGCCTGGATGTCGAGAGGCGAGCCGCGCAGAAGGTCGAGCAGCCTCAGAACGCGAGCCGCGTCGTCTCCCGGCAGAAGGCGACGACGGAGCCCGCGGTGAGAAACGTCGACCGCGTGAGGTCGACGAGGAACACGTTCGTGGCGAGCAAACGAAACTACGAGAAAATGCGCAAGGTGTACGACAGGTCCGGCGACCCGGATCGTTCCGATCAGGGAAAGGCGCCGGCCAGAACGAAGTCAACAAAAGTCGCGGAGCGTGCGTCGGACGACGCGCGCCGCGTGGTCGCGCTAAAAGGCGAGTCCCCGAAGAAGTCGAGCTCGGGGTCGAGCGCCAAGCGCACCAAGCTGTAAAAGGTTTCTCCCCATCGTTGCTGACGGGTATGGTTGGCCGGTAGCAAGAACGCTCGATGCAAGGAGCGTAAGAAGCAGGCTGGTTTGTGAAGGCCGACCAGAGGTAAGGGGGAGATGAGTTAAGGCGACTGTCGATCAGGGGCGACGATTGCCGGCACTCTCTCCCCTTTGCTATTGTACCCCGCGGCGCCGTGTGCTAGATTGAACCCTCGAATTTCTACCAGAAAGAAACTCCTTGTGAAGTCCATCGGCTCTCTCGTCTCGATTCTCTGCACACTGTTTTTGCTCCAGCTCGTCCCGTACGAACTGAGGGCCGAGTCCGTCGTGCCCCGTTTCAGGCCCCAGGCGCACCGTGCGGGAGCCGGCCGCAGTGCGCCGGCGCGTGTCGTTTCTACCCCCGTGCCGCGCGGAGGCATCAACGAGTACCAGAGGGAACAGGTGGCGCGATTCCTCGCCGGCGCCGCGGCCGGTGAAGACACGCTCTCTCTCCTCGCGATCCAGGTCCAATTCGCCGACAGCACGATGCGCGGGAGCGAGGGAAGCGCGCAGGAGGAACGTCACGACTCGCTCTATTTCGCCAACGAACTCGAGCATCTGGCGCAGTACTACGCGGGTGCCTCGAGGACGCGCCTCACCGTCCGGTGGGAGGTGACGGGCAAGGTCTACACCGTCCCCGAACAGATGGGGTATTACGGCGACGACGAACTCCAGGATACACGCGCGGTAGAGATGATGGCGTCCGTCATCGAGTTGGCCGACGACGACGTCGACTTCTCCCGTTTCGAGGCGGTCATGATGATCCACGCCGGAGCCGGGCAGGAGACGGATGTCGCCGACGACTCGAGGAATCAGCTCTGGTCGAGCTTCTACTCGCGCGGCGATATCGACGAAGCGTTTCCGGACAGCACCGTTTTGGGCCTTGCGACGGACGACCTCGTCGGCAGCGAACCGTTTCTGGTGGACAACTTCATGCTCGTCCCGGAGAGCGCGAGCCAGGACGACTTCACCATCGGATCGCTCGGTATATGGGCGTTCGAGCTGGGGAGCCGCCTGGGTCTCCTCCCGCTCTCCGACAGCACGCCGGCAGGTTTCCCCGATTCGCGGGGAGCGAGCAGCTACGACCTCATGGCCTTCGGGCTCTACAACAGTCTCGTCACGCCGAACCTCATCTTGTGGCCCGGTTTCGTCCCCGGCTTTCCTTCTGTGTTTAACCGTCTCGTGGCCGGGTGGATCGACCCGGTCGTCGTCCGCGAGGACGGCACGTATCGTCTGAGGGATCTCAACTCTCCCGTCCCGGGCGACACGGCATGCATCAAGATTCCGATCACGGAGAGCGAGTACTATCTCGTCGTCAACCGCGTCCACGACTCGAACTTCGACAGCCTGTTCACGTTCGCGGATTTCGACAGCAATTTCTTCCCGGATAACGGCGATTCCCTGGGCGGCGCGGAGTTCGACTTTTTCCTCACCGTTCTGACCGACCCATTTTTCGTGAAGCCCGACCCGAACTTCGGCGGCAAAGCGCGCCTCTACCTGGATACGGGGAGCGGCCTCTACATCTGGCACATCGACGAGACGGTGATTCGACAGATGACCGAGTCCGGGTTCCTCCCGAACGATTTCGTCTCGAGGAAAGGGACAGACCTCGAGGAGGCCGACGGGGTTCAGGACCTCGACGGGTTGAGCGATCCCTTCTCGCTGGGGAGCTACTTCGACAGCTTCCGCGAACCGACCAACGTCACGTTCGGTCCCGGCACGAAGCCCGCGACGGACTCCAACTCGGGCGGAGTCACGGGGATTACCGTCGGCGGCGTTTCGAAAGCCGGTCCGGTGATGACCTGCACCGTCACGTTCGCCCCTCCATACGCCGAGGCGCGGACGCGATGGCCGGAGCGCGCGAGTTACCAGGCGCCGAGCCTCCTCGACCTCGACGGTGCGGGCGGTCTCGAAATCGTCACGCTCTCGGACACGGCGAATGTCTACGCGTTCAACGCCGACGGGTCCGAGTTTGTCGACAAAGATGCCGAGGCCGCGACGGTCGAGCCCTACCTCACGGCGCCCGGCGCGCGGTGGGTGGGCCCGCCGGCTTTCGGCGACATCGACGGCGGGGGAGATAACGAGATCATTGCGTGTGACGAACGAGGGCGCGTGTACGCGTGGAAATGGGACGGGACAGAGGTGACCGATGGCGACGGCGATCCGGCGACGACGGGCGTTCTGTACGAAGGAGAGCGCCTCGCGGCTCCGCCGATGCTCATCGATGTGAACGGCGATCTCGTTCTCGAAACGGTCCTCGTCGAACGCGTGTCCAACACGCTTCATCCCTTCTTCGTCGACGGCGACGGAAATGTGAACCGGCCGAGCAGGGCCGATTTCGATATCGTCTGGGGACAGGCGCTGCAGGCTCAGTTCTGTTCGCCTCTTGCGTTCGGCGCGCTGGGCTATCCGGATGGGGACACGGAGGGAATCGCGTTCGTGTGGGCGGACACGACCGATGCCGGCGCCACGGGGTTCGCGTACTACCCGATTCGTTTTCGGGGGACTCCGTCGCCTCTCACGCCGCAGGTGTACAGCTGGAAGCTTGGCGCCGCGCTCCCCGCCGCTTTCCCGGCGGGCTCTTCGATCGCTGTGGCGGACCTCGACGGGAACGGTTTCGACGAGGCGGTTTTCACGCTTTCCGACGGCCGGCTCGCTGTGTACGACTGGCGAGGGGGCGGCCCCGCGCCGGCGAGCGCAAGAGCGTCCGCCGAGTCCTCGGCGCCCTTCACTCTGGTCGCGCTTCGGTCGTCGCATCCGTCGGCTCCCGCCCTGGGAGATGTCGACGGGAACGGGACGCTCGAGATCGCGCTTTGGGACGACGACTACTTCTATCTTTACGAACACAATGGGGCGCTCCGCACGAACTGGCCGCAGCCGCTTCGTCCGACGGCGCTCGGTGATTTCCCGAGGCTCGTGTTCGACGAGAGACTCTTGAGTCCGCTCGTCGGCGACATCGACGGTGACGGTCGCGTCGAAGTCCTCTTTCCGAGAGGGGACGGTGCGGTGCACGGCTTCGGCCCCGACGGGAGGCGCCTATCCGGTTTTCCGCGTGCCGTTCCGGACGGAGCGGGGGCCACACCCGCTATCGCGGATCTCGAAGGCGAAGGCCGCTTGAGCCTCGTCACGCTGGGGACGGCCGGGTCCATCGCTGCCTCCGATGCCGTTGCCGACACGCTTTTGACGTCGCCGTTCACGGCGCTCTCCATTCAGACGCTCCCCGATTCGCGCCCAGGAGGAATCGCCGACTGGTTCTCGTACCAGCGCGGTCTCACGCGGCAGGGCCGCTGGACGCGCACGAGCCCGCCGGAGACGGCGACGAGGTCCGTAGAGCCGGGATCGTTCAAAGTCTATCCAAACCCGGTGAAGGGCGATGAAGTTCACGCGCGCATCGTCTTGAACGCGCGGGCGACGATCCTCGTGGAGGTCTACACGCTCGAAGGGGAGTGCGCGGCGTCGAAGCAAATGACCGCGAACCCGGGCAGCGTCATCCGCACGCCGTTCGACGAGACCATCGACGTGGGCGGTCTCAAGAGCGGGGTCTACATACTCCGGCTTCTCGTCGAAACGCAAAACGGGACGGAGCCTTTCGTCAGAAATTTTGCTATACTCCGGTGAGAAGGAGACGGGTCATGCGAATATTCCAGCATCTTGCGGTCGTGCTCCTCGTGCTGATCGTCCCCGTGACGCTTCTGGCGGCCGATCCCGGGGATGCGGGTGCCGTCTTTCTCCGCATGGGAATGGGGGGCCGGGCTTCGGGTATGGGAGAGGCGTTTACCGCCGTCGCCGAGGACGCCTCGTCGGCGTACTGGAACCCCGCGGCGATGAGCGCGGTGCTGGGTACGCAGGCGATGTTCGCGCACAACGAGTATTTCACGTCGCTGCGCCTCGAGCAGGCGGCACTCACCCACGAAACGGATTACGGGACGTTCGGACTGGCGTTCACCGGCCTCTACATGGATGAGATGGACCGATACGACGACGTCCCATCGGAGATCCCGCTCGGCACGTTCTCGGCCTATGACGTGTCCTTCGCCCTCGCGTACTCTCATTACATCGTTCCAAACCTATCGGCGGGCGTGGCGGTCAAGCCCGTGTACGAAAAGATCGACGAGAAAAGTGCCTGGGGGCTGGCCTTCGACGTGGG